>QHWF01000091.1 GCA_003222455.1 Acidobacteriota bacterium | reverse complement strand
GGATACCACTGCCGCCGGGCATCGTCGACGGCGCCCGGGTCCGCTTCCGTGTGTCGTCGCCCGACGCGGCGTCAGTGCGCGTCGAGCTTCGGGTGTCGGTCCGTTCATCGGTGCCGTGAGCGCCGCTCACCGCGCCACCACATCCCTACGTCCTCACATCATCCGGCCGCGGCGTTTCACTCCACTCCGTCATCGCGCGACATGGCCATCCACTCGCACGTCGACCTGGTCGGTGTGCTGTTCGTCATCTGGGGCCTGCTGACAACGCTGGTCGGCGTCTCGACGCTTGCGCTGGGCGTGGGTGCCGTCGCCCTGATCATGTCGGCGAGCCGGGGCGGCGGCGGCGGCCAGGTGGCCGCCGGCATGACGGCCGCGGTGTTCACGACGCTCGCACTGATCGCGATCGTCTGGGGCATGGCCCATGTCGTTGTCGGTGTCCCGGTCCGCCGGCATCGAGCGTGGGGGCGATTCGTCGCACTGATGCTCGGCGCCGTGGACCTGCTGCTGCTGCCGTACGGCACGGCTCTCGGCGTTTATGCGCTCTGGGTCCTGCTCAGCGAACGAGGCAAGGCGCTGTTCGTCGAGCCACCCGTTCCCGCCCCGCCCGGACCCCACGTCTAGAGGCGCGCTGCGTGCGCACTGATCTTCAAAATATGGTGTAGGGTGTGTAAAAAAAACATCGCTCGTGGCGTCGCAGCCACAGTCAGCGCCCAGCAAAGTTGCGGATCCTGGTCATGTCCCTTGGAGTTTTCTTCGTCTCTCGCATCGTTTGATCTCGAGTGATGTCGCGCGTGTGCCGCCGATTGGCGCGTGTATCGAAGGCACGCGTCTCGCGTTCGGATAGGAGTCGCGACTGACGCAGCTCGTCCGGACTGACGGCCGTCGATGGCCTGACCTCATCGGTACATAATTTGCTGTTCCCGCCGCGACGCGAGTCAGTCGCCCCTGGTGCTGACGATGATTTATCGCCCGCATCATATGTGGCGTCCGCCTTCGGGCGGATATCGGCTGCGTGATTGTGGCGTCCGCCTTCAGGCGGATATCGGCTGCGCGATGCAAATCCGGCTGAAGCCGGATGCCACGCACAAGAGGTTGTCGATGTTTCAGCAGCTGCGGGTTGCGTTGCCGGTGCTCCTCCTCGCCGGGTGCGGCGGGAATTCTTCCTCCTCCTCTTCAACGCCCTCGACTCCGGTCGCGCCGACGGCGACCGTGAGCTCGATCGCGGTGAGCGGAAACTCGCCGGCCCTCGGCGACACCAGCCAGTTCACCGCCACGGCCACGCTATCCACCGGCAGCACGCAGGACGTGACGGCGCAGGCCACCTGGCAATCGTCCGATGCGGCAGTGGCCACCGTATCCAGCGCCGGCATCGTCCGAAGCATGGCCGCGGGCGAAGCCGATATCACGGCCACATACTCCGGCGTCCGCGGATCGCAGCACGTGAGAGTGGCGGCGGCTGTTGTAACGCGCACGTTAACCGGCATCATCACCGACGACAGCACCGGCCGCCCGATCGTCGAACAGGCCGAGGCCCAGATCATGGACGGTGAGAACGCGGGCAAGGCGGGGCGCGTCGACGCGAACGGGCGCTACGCGATTCCAGATCTCGCGCCCGGGACGTTCATGGTGCGGGCCCGGGCCACGGGGTATGAGTCGCGCGATCATCAGGTCGCGATGGATGCCACAGACATGCGCGTCGACTTCGCCTTGCGGGCGCAGAGTCGGGATGTGCCCTGTTCATACGCCCTGACACCTGATTCGATCCCCGACGTCGGATACATCCCCGGACAGATCAGCGTGGCGATCAGGCGCACGTCTGGTAGTTGCGCGTGGAGCGCGAGCACGGACGCGAACTGGAAGCGAATCCGGGCATGGCCGCTCGTAGTGGCAGCATCAAGGTGGATTGGACCGGCGGCAGCGCGAGTCTCACCGTGAGACAAGTCGCCGGTGACCGCGATCCATGTGTGGCAGGGATAACCGTCGCCGGGCAGAACCCCATCGCCGTGCCCGCAACCGCCGGTCAATTTACCGCGTCGATCGACGTCAAAGCCGGCATAGCGGGAGCGTGTGGCCCGTGGACGGCCAGGGCGGAACCGGCCGGTCCCGTCTCGTTCATCGGCTCGACGACCGGCCAGCTTATTCCTGGCAGCGTCACCTTCACGCTTCAGGCAAATACGGCGCCGGGGACGCGTACGGTCGACATTGTCATCAACTTCACGCAGGGAAATCCGTCTGCGGTGCTGAGGATCAGCCAGGCGGGCACACCGTAAGAGGCATCAGACGCGGACACCTTCGCGCAAGGCTACGGTCGCCCGCCGTAGCTTCAGCGAAGGCGGGAGGACCGGAGGAAAATCCTGTTGCCCCCAGGATTTAACCTCCGCGTCCTCCGCGGTAGGTCCCCAGGGTCAGGGAACGTCACGAGTACCGAACGGCGTGAGAGGATTGCAGCGCGCGACGCGTTTCAGCGACCGCCATCCGCCGAGCACCACGCCGTCGCGCCGGATGACTACGTCCGCATAGCGACTGCAGGACGGCGTGAACCGGCAGCGGATCCCGAGACGCGTCGCGAGCGGCGATACGGTGTGCTGGTAGGCATGGATCCCGCCGAGCGCCACACGCTGCGGGTTGAGCGCAGTCAGCGCCATCGTGGCGAGCAGGAGAATCAAGAGAATTCGGAATGGAGAATTCTGAAATCGGAATGCGTAAATCAAGGCCCTGATTCCTAGTTCAGCAGCCTGCTAGAAACGGTTCGCGTACTCGCTGATGCCGGGGACGATAAGGCGTCCGCCATTCACACCTTTCAGGATGGCGACGATATGCAGGGCGAGAATCCCGACCCAGCCGAACACCATCAGAACGCCGAGCACACACCCGAATCCAAACGTGGCGAGGCTGACGAACGTCGTGAACATCGCGTACGCGAAGATCAATATGAGCTCGGCGACCATCAGCACGATGCCGTGTTTGGCATGCCATTGCACCTCCGCGTCGTGCTTTTCGATTAACAGCGGCACGAGCGCGAGGGGCCACAAATAGGCGAGCACGATCATCACGCCGCGATCCGGTGACGGGTCGGCCATTCTGGTCTCGATCGAAACGGACTCGGTTCGGGTTGGACGGTCCAGGCCCATCCCCCCTGCGCGCCCGCAGGCGCCGCGAGTGTACGATATTCTTTGGGATATGCAAGTTGAACAGCCGAGTGTCCTGGCGGCGCTGAAAGTCGTCAGAGATCCCGATCTGAATCGCGACATCGTCAGCCTGGGATTCATCAAGGATCTTCAGATCGAGGGAGGCCGCGTCGCCTTCACGATCGAGCTCACCACGCCCGCGTGTCCGGTGAAAGATCAGATGCGCGATCAGGCGCGCGCCGCGGTGCTGCAGGTCCCCGGTGTCGCAGCCGTGGACGTACGCATGTCCGCGCGCGTGCGCGAGGCGGTCGCCGCCGAGGGTGCGCGCCAGCTGCCGCCGGGCGTGAAGAACATCATCGCGGTCGGCGCGGGCAAGGGCGGCGTCGGCAAGACCACGGTGGCGGTGAACCTGGCGATTGCGCTGGCGAAGTGTGGCAGCAAGGTGGGGATGATCGACGGCGACATCTACGGGCCGAACGTGCCCATCATGCTGGGCATGAAGGCGCAGCTCACCACCGACGGCCAGAAGATCGTGCCGGCCGAGAAGTACGGGCTGCAGGTCATCTCCATGGGGTTTCTCACGGCCGACGATGCGCCGATCATCTGGCGGGGGCCGATGCTGCACGGCGCGCTGCAGCAGTTTTTCCGCGAAGTGCGCTGGGTGGAGCTCGACTATCTGGTCGTCGATCTGCCGCCGGGCACCGGCGACGTGGCGCTGAGCCTGAGTCAGACCGTGCCGGTCGCCGGCGCGATCATCGTCACGACCCCGCAGCAGGTGTCGCTGGCCGACACGCGGCGGGCGGTCGCGATGTACAAGAAGCTGAACATTCCGCCGCTGGGCATTGTCGAGAACATGAGCTACTTCGTCTGCACGAATTGCCAGCACGAAGCGGACATCTTCGGCCGCGGCGGCGGGGAGCAGATGGCCGGCGAAATGGGCATCCCGTTCATCGGCCGCATTCCGATCTATCAGCCGATTCGCGAAGGCAGCGACAATGGCGTGCCGCTGATGATCAGCGAGCCCGACTCACCGGCCGCGCGGGCGTTCATGGCCGCGGCCGAACGTGCGGCGGCGCAGGTGTCGATTGCCAGTTATAACCGGCCAACCATTCCCCTGACGGTGGTGCGATGAAGACGTCTCTGCTGGTCCTTGCGTTGACGGCCGCGGCATGCACGCCGGCGCCCGGCACGAGCTCGACGCCCCCAGCCGGTTCGCGGCTGCCGGCGTCGATTGCCGATCCGTACCTCGACATCCAGACTGCGCTGGCGCAGGATCGGGCCGACGAGGTCCGGGCGAAGGCCGGCGAGATTGCCACGGCGGCGACGTCGCTGGGCGCGCCGGCGATGAAAATCGATACGGCGGCAGTGCAGCTCGCCGCGTCGGGCGACGTGGAGGATGCGCGCCGGAAGTTCGGCACGTTGAGCGACGCGGTGTTCGCGTATATGGACGGCTTGCACCTGAAGGCGCCCGACGGCGTGCGCACGGCCTACTGTCCGATGGCGAAGAAGTCGTGGCTGCAGAAGGGGGACACGCTGGCCAATCCGTATTACGGAACCTCGATGCCCACGTGCGGCGAGTTCAAGTGAGGCTCGCCTTCACGAAGCACACGCTCGACAACGGGCTCGACGTGCTCCTGCACCAGGATCGCGGATGTCCGATCGTCGCCGTGAACCTCTGGTATCACGTCGGGTCGAAGAACGAGCAGCCCGGCCACACCGGGTTTGCCCATCTGTTCGAACATTTGATGTTCGAGGGATCGCAGCATTACGATCGCGGATACTTTCAGCCACTGCAGGGCGCGGGCGCCACGCTGAACGGATCCACCAACGCCGACCGCACCAACTACTGGGAAGTCGTCCCCGCCAACGCCCTCGAGCTCGCGTTGTGGATGGAATCGGATCGCATGGGTTATCTCCTTCCCGCGCTGACCGACGCGAAATTCTCGAACCAGCGCGACGTCGTGCTGAACGAGCGGCGGCAGAACTACGAGAACCGGCCGTACGGCCTGGCGCCGATGGCGTTGCTGGCCGCGTTGTATCCGCCCGACCATCCCTACCACTGGACGACGATCGGCGAGATTGCCGATTTGAACACCGTGCGCCTCGACGAGGTCCAGGCATTCTTCCGCCGGTACTATCATCCGGCGAATGCCTCGATTGCGCTCGCGGGTGATATCGATCTCGACGACGCGCTGGGGCTCGTGCGGACGTATTTCGAGGATATCGACGCCGGCGACCGGGTGGTGCCGGTTGTTGCGGCGGCGGCGCTCTCGGGCGACATCCGCATCTTCTTCGAGGACCGCGTCGAGTTACCGCGCTTGTACGTGGCGTGGCTCACGCCGGCGATGTTCGCCGATGGCGACGCCGACCTCGATCTCGGCACCGACCTCCTCGCGAACGGCAAGACGTCGCGCCTGTACCGTCGTCTCGTGTTCGAGGAACGAATCGCCACCGACGTGTCGGCGGCGCAGAATTCGCGGGAGATCGCCGGCTACGCGCAGATCACGGCGACCGCGGCGCCGGGACACACGCTCGGCGAGATCGAGCAGGTGATTCTGGAGGAAGTGACCCGCCTCGCAGCCGGGGGACCGAGCGACGACGAGATCGAGCGGGGCCGGGTCCAGGCGGAAGCGCAGTTCATGTATCGCCTGCAGACGGTCGGCGGCTTCGGCGGAAAATCCGATCAGCTGAACGCGTACAACGTGTTTCTCGGCGATCCGGAGTATTTCGAGCGCGATCTCGCGCGCTATCACGACGTCACCAGCCAGTCGCTGCAGGAGACGGTCGCGCACTATCTCGATCCGGCGCACCGGGTCACGCTCAGTATCGTGCCGCGCGGCCGTGCGACGCTGGCCGCACCCGATTCATCGCCGACGGATGTGTCCTGATGGTGGTCAGGGGGCGGCCATCCGCCATCGATCGATCGCGCCTGCCGGAGCCCGGTCCGGTGCGTTCGTTCGCCTTTCCCGCGATCGACAAATCACGGCTGTCGAACGGCCTGAACGTCTGGACCGTGTCGCATCCCGAGATTCCGCTCATTGCGTTCGTCCTGCTGGTCCGCCGCGGCGCATCGGCCGATCCGCCGGGCCAGGACGGTCTGGCGGCGCTGACGGCGGACATGCTCGACGAGGGCAGCGGCGCGCGCTCGGCGATTGAAATTCACGAGGAGCTCGCGCGCATCGGCGCCCAGTTCGACACCGACATCGGATCGGATGCGCTGTCGATGAGCGCCACCGTGCTGAGCCGCTTCGCCGATCGCGCGCTCGCGCTCCTGTCGGACATCGTCGTGCGTCCGGCGCTGCGCGAGGGCGATTTCTCGCGCGTCCGCCAGCTGCGCCTGCATCGCCTGACGCAACTGCGCGACATGCCGGGCGCCGTGGCCGATCGTGCGTTCCTCAAACTGATCTATGGCTCGCATCCGTACGGTCATGCGCCGATCGGCAGCGAGGCGTCGCTCGCGGTGATGAGCGTCGACGACGTGCGCGCGTTTCACGCCAGCGCGATTCGGCCGTCGTTCGCGACGCTGATCGCGGTCGGCGACTGCCGTCATGATCAGATCGTGCAGCTGGCCGCGCGCTCGTTCATCGACTGGCAGGACGGGAACGCCGGGCCGGCGCCGATCGCCAACGGCCTGCCGACCGCCGCGCGCCTGAACGTCGTTCCCCGACCGAATGCGCCGCAGTCGGAGCTCCGCATCGGCCACGTCGCCGTGCCGCGGGACACGCCGGACTATCACGCGCTGGTCGTCGCGAACACGATTCTCGGCGGCCAGTTCGTCAGCCGCATCAACCTGAATCTGCGCGAGGACAAAGGGTTTACCTACGGCGCCCGCACGGCATTCGAGTTCCGCCGGCTCGCGGGGCCGTTCGTGCTGCAGGTGAGTGTGCAGACCACGGCGACCGCCCGCGCCATCGAGGAGTCGATTGGCGAGATCGCCGGGTTGCGCGGACCCCGTCCCGTCACCGCCGACGAGCTCGAGCTCGGCATCGCCGGCCTCACGCGCGGATACGCGCGGAACTTCGAAACCGCCGATCACATCGCGCGGGCGGCGATGCAGCTCGCCTTGTTCGATCTCCCCGACGACTACTTCGCGCAGTTCGTGCCCACCGTCTCGCGTGTCACCGCGGCCGACGTCCATCGCGTGATGGAGCGCCACGTTCATCCCCCACGCCTCACCACGTTGATCGTCGGCGATCTGGACGCCGTCGGCGCGGACCTTCCCGCGCTCGGTCTGGGCGATCCGGTGGTGCTGCATGCCGACCTCGTTTGATGTACGCTATCGGCTTCGAGAGAGAACGGAGAGTACGGAGAGAACGGCTCAACACAGAGAAACAGAGCAACGGAGACGACACAACGGATCCTCGGATGTGTTGTACTTGATGATTCCGTTGGCTCCGTTGCTCCGTTTCTCTGTGTGATTACCGTTGTCTCCGAGGTCTCCGTTGTCTCCGAGGTCTCCGTTGTCTCCGAGGTCTCCGTTGTCTCCGAGGTCTCCGTTGTCTCAGTTCCGTTATCTCAATCGTGGCGAGATCTGAATGCGGTACCAGCAGATCGGCCTCAGCCTGTTCAGTTTGATCGCCATCGTCAGCATCGTGCTGGCGGCCGCGACGATCTGGCTGTTTCTCACCAATCCGGTCACCGTGGCCAATGCGGTGAACGAGGGCGAAATCTCGCCGTTCGTGCGCGACCTGGCGGAGGTCCTCTACAACGCGCTGCGCGGCATTCTCAGGTATCTCTGAGTCATTCGAAATTCGGAATCAAGAATTCGTCAGCATTGCCTGCCTGCTTTCAGCTGCATCAGGATCACCAGCAGCATGAATGGCCACGAAGACACGAAGACACGAAGAAGACGGCGATCACTCAGTGTCGATCGGTTTCGACGCGCGGCGCGAAGCGCCGTGTGCTGGGCCTGCTACGCAGGCCCACGCGTCGAAACCGATCGGCGTCCATCGACGTGTGCCCCGAATCGAGCATTCTTCTTCGTGTCTTCGGTTAAACCAGGGTAACCCTGATGTGTCTAGCTGACTGAGAGGTGTCAGCCGTGTGAATTGCTCGTTCGACATGTAGCTCCGGTCCGGCGCAGGCGGACAACCAAATGCGCGAAACGGATCGGTCCGGTGGCCCGTGCCGCCGGGCGCGCAACGGGGGACCGTTGCGAGAGCGAAGACGTGAGCCCAGTGTACGCGAACCTGATTCGGCCTCGTGACACCCTTGTGGCAGTCGGCCAGTCTTCCGAAGGTGATGAAGCCTGTTACCGACGTGCAGGTGCGCTTCCGCTGTTTCCTCCGGAACCGGAGCCAACGACGCAGTCGCCCATTTCGCGCCGGCGAGAGTCTCTCTGCGGGATTGCAACGCTATGGACTCCATTACCTGTAATGCTGCGCCCTCAACTCCTTGCGTGGGCTCTGCGGCGACGTGTGTCTGTGAGCCGGATGCTGGAAATCTGCATGTCCGGTTCGATGAGGGGGAGCGGCTTCATCCCCGCTCCCTACTCGACTGGTTGCATTTTGGTGGGTGCATTTCGTGGGCTAGGGAGCTACCGCGGAGGTCAAATTTGCGATCTTCGCGGCCTTTGCGTTCAAGGGCGGCGTCAAGGAGTCGGACACGTTCCCAGTCGCAGGACGGTTTCGAGCTCCCGGGTCATGCGTGCAGCGCCGAAGTCGAGCAAGCGCCGGCGCTGACCGGCGATCACCCTCGTCCGCAGGTCGTCGTCGAACGCGAGCGCGCCGAGGAGCTCCGCCGCATACTCGAGGTCTTTGGGCGCGAACTGGACGCCGGCGCCGGCCAGCGTGTCGGGCACCGCCGCGGCGGCATACGCGAGGATCGGCACGTCGGCGGCCATCGCTTCCACGAGCGGCACGCAGAACCCTTCGTGCTCGCTGAGCGAGAGGTAGACAGCGGCATGCCGGTAGTAGACGGCGAGCTCTTCGTCGGGCACCGGACCCGTGAACACGAACCGGTCGTGCAACAGCCGGTACTCGGCCATCAGGGCACGAATCATCGAATAATAACGCGGCACGACGTCGAATCGCCCGACGAAGATGAAGCGGTAGTACGCGTCGACGTAGCGCTTGTACACTTCGGCGAGCCTGATGTGATCCTCGATCTTCTTGTTCGGCGCCACGCGGCCCACGAACAGAAAGTTGACGAGGCCATCGTCCAGGATCTCGTCCAGCGCCGGACGATCGGCCGCCTGCCGGATGCGCGCGGTATCGACGGCGATTGGAAACACGGACGTGCGTGCGAAGCCGAGCGACTCGAGCTCGCGGCGGTTGTACTCCGAGTCGCCCAGCGCGAGATCCACCCGGCCCACCAGCGTCGCCAGTTCCCGGCGTCCGAGCGACGCCAGACGGAACAGGGCCGGATCGAACGGCGCAAAGTACGACGCCGGCGTGACGTTGTGATACTGCAGGATGCGGCCGCCGTCGAGCGACGCGAACGCCTCCGTCATCGGCGATGGCAGCGCGTAGTGAAAAATCGTCAGGTCCCCCCGCCGTGCCGCCGGATCGGCGAACGTCCGCACCTCGTGTTTCAGATCGTCGTCCACGTCCAGCGCAAACAGCTCGGCTTCGTGCCCCATCGCCCGAAGCAGCGTACGCACCCGGCGCGCGCTGTTGCCGATGGCGTCGCCGCGGTGCGCCGCCGGCACCCATTGGTTGACAATCACCGCGCCTCCGGCGGGACCTGGGGCAGCGCCTGGTAAATCGCCGGCCGGTACAGCCGCAGTTCCTCGAGCTGTTGTGCGGCGTCGAATTGCTCCCAGAAGTCGAACGCCACTCGCGCGGCGGCGGCGCGAGGACACGACCGGATCCGGTTGACGAAGCCGAGCAGCGTTCCGGCGAAGTCCTTTGCCCGCAGCCGTTCGACCGCGGCCAGCTGTCCGTCGACAATCGCGTCCTGCAGCGAGGCATTCGACACGACCGCGTCGATGAGCGCCGCCACGTGCATCGGATCCTTGTCGTCGAAGAGCACACCGGCGCCATCCATCGTCGCCGGGACAGCCGTCGCTGCGTACGCAATCACCGGCACCTGTTTGTAGAACGCCTCTACGATCGGGACGCAGAACCCCTCGTGCTCGCTGGCGCAGAGAAAGACATCGGCGACGTCGTAGAGCGCCACGAGCTCTTCGTCCGAAACGTGCCCGATGAAATGGACGTGATCGGCGTCGAGTGCCGCCACCAACTGGTTCAACGAGGCAACGTATCGCTCGAATCCGCTCCGGGCGCCCACGAGGAGCAGCCTCGAGCGCGGGTTGAAGAAGGCCTGATAGGCGTGGAAGAACCGAATGAGATCTTCGATCTTCTTGTTCGCGATCATCCGTCCGACGAACAACACGTTGGTCCACTCATCGTCGAACCCGTGCGCGACCAGCGCATTTGGCTGCCTCTCCAGATGCGAGAAGTCGGGAACCACCGGCAGGACGGCGGTGCGGGGGAACCCGAGCGCTTCGAGATCCTGACGGTTGAATTCGGAATCGCCGAGCGCGAGATCGCAGCGATCGGCATACGCCTGCAGCTCGCGCCGGCCGCGAAAACACTGACGCGCCAGCGTCCGGTGGACGCCGACGAAATAGTCGGGCGGCGTGATGTTGTGATAGATGAGCGCCATGCGATCGGGCAGCGCGAATGCCGTGCGCGAAGCCTTCGAGCCGAGGGAGAAATGGTGAAGCAGCAGGTTGTCGCGGCGGCTGCAATCGATCAGCTCGCGAAAATCGCGGGTCTGCGGCTCGAGCCGGTAATCGGCGGTCTCGACGAAGATCTCGGATTCATACCCGGCGTTGCGCAGCACGCGTTGGATGCCCAGCACCTCGTGGCCGATGGCGTCGCCATACCCCAGCGTCGCCAGCACCTGGTGGACGCCGATCATGCCCGCCTCCGCCCCTGTAATGAGTGTCCTGAACTTCCTGAAGGCTGGCCGGCGGCATCGTTCCTCGACACGGCCGGTCCGGTTGGCAGGCGTCCCAGCACCTGTTCGGCGGCCGGCAGATCCCGGCGATGACGGCCGAACCAGCCGGGAAGAGGCTCGACCGTTCGCGTGGGCGTTTCCGATGAGAGCCGCGTGAACATCTCCAGATACTTGCGCTCGATCACCGGCCAGTCGTACTGATCGCGGAAGAACTGGCGGCCGTTTCGGCCCAGCGTGCCCGCGAGCCACCGGTGCTGTTCGATCGCCCGGAGCGTCTCGATGAACTCCGGATAGCTCTCGTAGTAGAGCCCGCCGTTGCTGCGCAGGCACTGGCCCCTGAGCACATCACACTTGCCGTTCGCGAGCACCGGCTTGCCGAGGGCCCACGCTTCGAGCGTTACCATCGACAGGCTCTCGTAGTACGACGGCATGATCAGCAGATCGGCGGCGGCCATCGCATCGAACTTGTCGGCGTCGCCGAGGAAGCCGAGGTGCCGGATGCGCGGGTGATCGGGAATCGGCAGGAGCGAGTGACCGATCAACACCAGCGTCAGCCGGCCGGCCGTCTCGCGCAGATAGCCCTGAAAGAAATCGAACAGCTCGTTGCACCCTTTGTTCCCGTCGATTCGGCCGACGTACACGGCGAACGGGCCGCGGATGTCGTACAGCTGCCGGAACCGGTTCGCCTGGGGATTGGTCGGCACATCGGATCCCACGCCGACCACCACGCCGGGGACCGACTGGTTCGCGGCGATGGCGTAAATCATGGCGCGCTCTTCGGGCGAGTTGTACATGACGGCCCGCACCGCGCGGAACAACGGAGGAAAGATCGATAACCCGATGGCTGCGTCGCGCTCGGCCGTCGGCACCAGAATCGCCCGCGACGAGGTGGCGTGCGCACCGTGATAGGCGTGGTAGTACCGATAGCTGAAGAAGAGGCAGAAGTCGTAATCGATGGCATGCCGCGCGAGATGATTGACGAGGGCCGGGCTGCGGGGCCCTTCGGCGTCGAGCCACGCGAGCTCGTCAGCCAGCGAATGGCGTTGCTCGAACACGCGATCGGAGCGTCGCGCGAACACCCGTGGATCCCGCTCGTGTTTCACGCGGAACCGGCGGACCCGGACGCCGTTGACGTCCTCCACGCCAGCCTCGAGGTCGTTGCGCCACGTCACATAATCCGTGGCGCACGTCGTCACGACCTCGACGTCGGTATGCCGTGCGAGATGCTCGGCGATGTAACGGGCGTGGAGCTCGGCACCGCCGTTGATCGCCTGGCCGTAGCGCTGAACGACGACCGCCAGTTTCACTGCGAGTTGCTGTCGTCCGGCTCGGAACGGGTTGGAGACCCGGCATCTGAAGCGGACGTGGGGCCAGCCTCAGAGATCGGCTCAGCGTCGGACCGGGCCGCATCGTGAGGAGCGTGCGGTGTGCGCGTCGCGCCGGTCACCGAGTCGTCGCCCGACAGCGGTTGGTTGCGATGCAGCGCCGCGCCGCTGACGTTCTCGAAATCATCTCGAGCGACGTGATCCGACGCCTCGTCTTGCGGCGGCGATGATGTCTGGCCGGTCATGACGGCTGACGCCGGAGTCCCGGTCCGTCGTCCGCGCCGCCGCCGGCGCCTGCGGCTTCGCTGGCCAGGCCCTTCGGCGGGTTGCGCCTGGGGGCCGGGTGCCGGCGCGGCTTGAGGTCCGGGTGCGGCAGGCGCGCCGGCCCTTTCATCGGCTGGAGCGGGCGCTCGTTCACGGAGGTCAACGGCCGACGTTTTGTAGACGACCACGCTTTCGAGGCCACGCGCGCGCCGCTCGTTGAATTCGAGCCGGCTGGACAGCGATTCGACACGCATCTTCAGGTTCTTCACCTCGATGGCCAGACGCGTGGTCTCCACGACCAGGTTGTGAATCAACTCGTAAAAGAGGTGATGCGACGCGCGATGCGCGGTTTCGTGCTCGGCCTGGATGGTGTTGAGCCTCGCCTGAATGTGCAACGCCTGGATCAACGGATTCGGATTGAAGAACAGCTTCAGGATGGGCAACAGCAGGCGGCGGACGAAGCGGACGATCGCACGATGCGAGTCGAACAGCGTGGACGATTCGAATGAAAAATTCGGAACGTCCAGCGCGGCGTCCGGCGGCTGCGCCTTCCGGAACTGCTCGAGCAAGTCGGACCGGACGCTCCGCGGATCGAGGACCTTCTCGAGCTTGACGGCCGCCAGCTCACGAATCTGCTGCTCGGTGTAGTCCACGCCGCGCTTCTCGCGGATGCGCGAGCGGATCTGTTCCATGATCTGCTCGACGTTCAGCGTCTCCGAACGGATGTTGAATTCGGACATAGCTTTTCATAACGGCCGGTAGATCAGAATCGCCACCGCCAGCGCCCACAGTGCAACACAGATGAGCAGCGGACGATCCGTGAGCAGCAGGTCCGCCGGACTGCCTCCGCCGGCTCGCCGGTGCACGAGATACAGATACCGGAAAATGCCGTAAAGCGGGAAAGGAATCGTCAAGCCGAGCCACTCGGTGCCGAATTTCTGCTGGGTTTCAGGGCTCACCGTGTAGACGATGTACGCGATCAGGGTGGATGCGGTGACGACCGCAATCATCTGATCGAGCAGATAGGGGCTGTACTCGCCGAGGATCCGACGGTGACTGGCCGCATCGTCCGCGAGCAGCACGATCTCGTGACGGCGTTTCGCGAGCGCGACGAAGAGCGCCAGCAGCGTCGTGCACACGAGCAGCCAGTGGCTGATTCCCACGTCCACGGCGACCGCGCCGGCGACCGCGCGCAGCACGAAACCGCCCGAGAGCGTCAGCACGTCGATGATGACGATCTGCTTCAACGGACCCGAGTACAGCGCCTGCAGCGCGAGGTACCCGACCGCGACCGTCGCAAATCGCCAGCCCAGACCGGCAGCGGCGGCGATCGTGACGGCGCCGATCGTCGCCGCCGCGCCCAGCGCGATCGAGACTGGCAGCGCGCCCGACGCGATCGGCCGCATCGCTTTCAGCGGATGGCGCCGATCGCTGTCGCGATCGACGATGTCGTTGCCAAGATAGACGGCGCTCGACAGGCCGCAGAAGATGCCAAACGCGGCAAGCGCCCGCAGCACGGCAGACGCCTCGAAGAGCCGCATCCCGAACAGCAACCCGGCAAAGACCAGCAGGTTCTTGGACCACTGACCCGGCCGGATCGCGATGAGCAGGTTCAATGCGACGCGGCGTCCCGATACTCCTGGGATCGAAGCATCGGGCATCACCACAGGGGAAGAGGTGCTGCGCGCCATGTAGCGCGGGAGTGGTTTCTAAACCTTGGCCGATGCCGAAAAACTCCGGACCGCCTCGTTTTCCGAGTCGTAGGTCTCGAACACCGTCAGCAGC
>QHWF01000643.1:5812-12274 GCA_003222455.1 Acidobacteriota bacterium | reverse complement strand
AACCGTTTGCTCATTTGCAAGTCTCCCGGCCGTTGAGACGTGACTTGAGACTTGAGACTTGAGACTTGAGACTTGAGACTTGAGACTTGAGACTTGAGACTTTGATTCATTTCGTGAACACCGTCGGGACCACCGACAGGCCCGGCCGGAGCAGATGCTCCGGATCCTGGCCCGCGTCGAGCACGATCTTCACCGGTACCCGCTGCACGACTTTCACGAAGTTGCCGGTGGCGTTTTCCGGCGGCAGCAGGCTGAAGCGGGCGCCGGTCGCGCCCGCGATGCTGTCCACCTTGCCCGTGAACTCGCGTCCGCCGTACGCGTCGACGTCGACGGTCGCCCGCTGGCCGGGTCGCATGTTCCGCAACTGCGTTTCCTTGAAGTTCGCCGTCACCCACACATCGTCGATCGCGACAAGCGCGAGCAGCGGCTGACCGGGCTGCACGACCTGGCCGACGTTGAGCCCGCGCTTCGATACGATGCCCCGAATGGGGGCGTGGATGGTTGTGTACTGCAGGTTCAGCTCGGCCTGCGCGAGCGTGGCCCGTGCCTGCAGCACGTGGGCCTCGGCTGACGAGGCGCGCGCCTTGGTCGCCGCCACCTGCTGGGGCGCGGTCTGCGCGCTGCGGAGTTCGGAGTGCGCCTGTTGTTCCGCCGCGCGCGCCTGGGCCAGACGGCTCTCGGCGACCCGAATGCCGGCCTCGGCTTCGGCCACTTGCGATCGCGCCGAATCGCTTGCCGCTTTCTGCGCATCGGCGGTGGCGACGGTCGTGTCGAACTGCTGCTGCGAAATCTCGTCCTTGGCCAGCAGACCGCGGAGACGCTCGACGTCGCGCGCCGCCTTCGTCGCGTTCGCTTCCACCTCGCGCAGCCGCGCCTGAACGGCGGTCAACCGGGCGTGCGCGGCGTCGACCTCTTTCCCGGCCGCCGCGACGGCGGCTTCCGCCTGCGACACGCCGCCGCGTGCGGTGCTGACGCCGCTCGTGGCCGTGGCGGTCGTGATGGGCACGTTGCTCTGCGCCGCGACAGCCGACGCTTCAGCGTCCGCCAGCTCCGCACGCGCTTTGTCCACCGCCACCTGGTAGTCGCGCGGATCGATCTCGATGAGGACGGCATCCCTTTCGACGAGACGATTGTCGTCGACCGTCACCCGCGTCACGGTGCCGCCGACACGTGCCGCAATCTGCGTCACCCGCGCATCCACCTGCGCATCGTCGGTTACCTCGCGGCCTGGTCGGAACCAGAGCCACGCCGCGATGCCGAGCACGATGACCAGCATCGCCACGACAGCGACCCGGAACCTCGTCTGCTGCAGGAGTCCGGGCCGGTCCGTGGGCGCCTGATCGGTCATCGGCGGGTGCCTCCGAGAAGCTGGCGAAGGAGATCGTCGGTTGAACCGGTACCGCGCACGAGCGCGCCTTTCGCCAGATCGTATCCATAGCGCGCGGCGATGTACTGTTCGCTCGCCAGCGCGACCGCCTCCTGCGCCTGCACGACTTCGATGTTGCTGCCGACACCGGCGGCGAACCGATCGCGCGCCTGCGTGAGCTGCTGTGCCGCGAGATCGCGCGCCTTCGTGGCTACCTGCAGCTGCTCGGTAGTCGCCTGCAGGTCGAGAAACGCGGCGCGGATGTCGTAGTAGATGGAGGCTTTCAGATCGTCGGCCTCGCTCCGCCGGTTCCTGAGATCGGCCTCCGTCTCGAGCATGCGTCCGTGCAGCCGGCCGCCTTGAAACACCGGCACGTTGACGACGCCGCTGATGGTGTACGTCCCATGCGAGTCGGCCGGGGACAGGCCGATGTCGCCGTAATCCGCGTTCACCCGGACCGATGGCAGTCGATCGCCGACAACCGCGTTGCGTGCCGCTTCGGCCGCCTTGATGCGATCGAGTGCGGCCTGGTAGTCGGGCCGGGTCCGGTACGCGCGCTCGACCGCGTGGTCGAGCGTAATGTCCGGATCCGGCAGTTCCGGAATATCCGGATCGAGGGTGAAGGCCTGACCCAGCGGAAGCCCGATCGCCCGCGCGAGCTGAAGCTTCGCCTTGTCGAGGTCGTTCGCGGCGGCGGTGGCCCGCTGGGTCAGCGTATGCAGTTCGACCTCCGCCCGCAGCACGTCGATGCCGGCGACGAGGCCGCCCTGTTTCAAGTCCACCGCCTGCTGGTGCAGTGTCTGGGCGGTGTCCTGCTGCACCCGTGCGGCGTCGGCGCGCGCGAGCGCCGCCAGCGCCTGAATGTACAGAGTGCCCGCGACATGCACGACGAAGTTGCGCGCGTGATGGTAGGTGGACCGCGCCGCGTCGAGGTTGTGCAATTCCGATCGCGCGGCGTTGAGGGCGCCGACGTCGAGCAGCGACTGCGACACCGTCACACGGGCGTCGAAGACGTTGAATGGTCCGACGATGGTGGGGATGTCGCCGAACGCGGACCCAAAGCTGCCGAATCCGAACGCCTGCAGGTTGAGCGTCTGCCGTGTTTCCATGATGCGGCCGCCGACGTTCGGCAGCAGCTCGCTCAGCGCACGCCATCGCACGCCCGCGGCCCGTCCGATGGCCTGTTCGGCCGTGAGGACGCCGAGATTGTGGTCGAGGGCGCGCCGGACCGCGTCCACGAGGGTCAGGGTGATCGGTTCGGACGTGACGGTGCCGGACGGGACGCCGCCGAGAAACGTGGCGGACGCGGGCGGCAGTTGAGACGGCAGCTGCAGCCGCCTCACGTCGGCCGGCGGCGGCTGGCCCTGCGCGGCCGCTCGCCAGGACGTCCCGGCACAGACCAGGAACAGCATCAGGATCAGCCGAACAGATTTCACAGCTTCCCTTTCTCGTCCGCCGGCGCCGTCTCGACGAGAAAAGGTGGAAAAAGCGGTCGGGCGCTCGACGACGGTGGCGCGATCCCGGGATCGCAGATTCTGTAGCGTACCTCGACTCGACCGCAAACGAGCGCTCATTCACGATCGCCGGGGATCAGGGCGATGCCGTTGCCTCACCGGGGTCTCCGCGTAACGTGGCGTCCGCCTTTCAGCGGACGGAGAAAGAAATGATCGATCTCGTTCAGTACCGCCGGTTCTTTGCGGAGGAAATCGAGGCCGTCGCGAAGCTGCAGACGCCGGGCCTCGTGGACGCGCTCGCCACCGTCCCGCGTGAACGGTTCCTGCGGCCGGGGCCCTGGACCGTTCTCGCCGATACCGACTTCATGATCGGCGCTGCCGGCCGCACGCGAACGACGCCCGACGCCGATCCGCGGCGCGTCTCTCACAACATCGCCGTCGCGATCGATCCCGCACGGCACCTGTTCAACGGCCAGCCGGGCACCTTGACCGTCTGGATCGACGCGCTCGCGCTCGCGCCAGGCGCTCGGGTGCTGCACGTCGGATGCGGTCTCGGGTACTACACCGCGGTGATGGCGCAGGTCGTCGGTCCACAGGGCCGCATCGTGGCGTACGAGGTCGACGCGGCGCTCGCGGCCGAGGCTCGTCAGAACCTGGCCGCGATGCCGTGGGTATCTGTGCGGCACGCCGACGCCTCCGGCAGTCTGGACGAGACGTTCAACGCCATGCTCATCAACGCCGGGGTGACGCACCCATTGAACGAGTGGCTCGACCGGCTGGAGTCTGGTGGCCGTCTGATGCTGCCGCTCACGGGCTCGATGCCGGCGATGGGCGCGAATATCGGCAAGGGTCTGGTGTGGCAGCTCACGAAACAGGATGGGTATTTCGACGCCCGGGTGCTGGCGTTCGTCGCGATTTATTCGGCGATCGGTCTCCGCGACGAAACACTCAACGAGCGGTTGGGCAAGGCGATGACGGCCGGGCCGGCCCAGTGGCAGGGTGTGAAGCGGCTGCGACGCGACAGGCACGAACCCGGGTCGTCGTGCTGGCTGCACGGGGACGGTTTCTGTTTCTCTCGCGAAGACTGATCAACCCTCAACGCTGCGCGTATCGAGCACGTTCCGGACCTTGGTCGCTAAGGCATCGGCACTGAACGGCTTGTGGAGGAACGACATCCCCTTGTCGAGCACGCCGTGGTGGACAATCGCATCGTCTGCATAGCCGGACATGTACAAGACCTTCGATTCCGGATGCCAGCGCTGCAGCTCCTCGACCATCGCTTTCCCGCTCATGTCGGGCAGGACGACGTCGCTGAACACGAGATCGATTGCGCCACGATGGGCGCCGGCGTATTCGATGGCCCGTCTCGGATGGGCGATGGCGTGCACCTGGTAACCGCGGCGGGTCAGGATACGATAGACGTAGTTGCGGACGAGCTCCTCGTCTTCGACCAGCAGGATGGTCTCCTGCCCGCGAAGCGCGAGTGCGTCCGCCGGCGCCGACCCGACCTCTACCTCGAGCTCGGTGGTTCGCGGCAGGTACACTTTGAATGTCGTGCCTCGCCCGACATCGCTCTCCACCCAGATCGATCCGCCGCTTTGTTTGACAATGCCGTAGACGGTCGCCAGACCGAGGCCGGTGCCCTGGCCTTTTGGCTTGGTCGTGAAGAATGGCTCGAAGATGCGCTTTTGTGTCGCGTCGTCCATGCCGTGACCGGTGTCGCAGACCGCGAGCACGACGTGCGGTCCGGCGCAGACCGACGGATGGTGCCGCGCGAACGCTTCGTCGAGGACGACGTCGGCCGTTGCAATGGTGAGCTGTCCACCGCCCGCCATCGCATCGCGCGCGTTCACGACCAGGTTCATGAGCACCTGCTGCAGCTGACCGGGATCGGCCTTCACCAGGCCGCGATCGCCGACGGTGGTGGTCAAGTCAATCGTCTCGCCGAGCAGCCGCCGCAGCATCGGCGTGATCTCGCCGACGACGTCGCCCAGATGCAGCACGCTCGTGGCCAGGATCTGCTTGCGGCTGAAGGCGAGCAGCTGCCGCGTCAGCCCGGCCGCACGCGTGGCCGCATTCTGGATTTCGTTGATATCCGCGCGGCGCTCGTCGTCCTCGGGCAGGCTTTCGGCGACCAGCCCGGCAAAGCCCTGAATCGCCGTCAACAGGTTGTTGAAGTCGTGCGCGATGCCGCCCGCGAGCTGGCCGATCGCTTCCATCTTCTGTGCCTGCCGGAGCTGGTCTTCGAGTGAACGCTGCTCGCTGACGTCTCGCGCGACGCCGAGCAGGCCGACGACCGATCCCCGTTCGTCCCGGATGGCGGACGTGCGCAAGCTGATGCGGAATTCGGTGCCGTCCTTGCGGCGGTTCATCAACTCGCCGGACCAGCCATCGCTATGCGACGCGCGCGCAATCTCGTCGACGACCGCCTCGGCAGTGTCGACCGATCGCACGAGCGCCGCCGTCTGGCCGAGCACCTCGTCGGCGGCGTACCCGTAGGCGCGCAGGAACGCGGCGTTCACAAAGGTGATGTGATCGTTGACGTCGGCCACGCACACCATGTCGTTCGTCGATTCCAGGGCGCGCGCGAGCAGCCGGATCCGGTCTTCGGCGTGCCGCCGCTCGGTGATATCCTCGGCCACACCGACATATTGGACGACGCCGCCGCTCTCGGCCCGGACCGGGAAGCCGCGGTCCCAGATCCACCGCACTTCACGATCCGGCCGTACGATTCGGTACTCGTGCTCGAACGGTTCGCCGGACTGCTGGACCGCGAGGACGTCGATGACGTGCGCCCGATCCTCGTCGTGGACCGCCTCGAGAAACGATCGCGGATCGGTGCGAAGGCTCTCGCAGCTGCGGCCCCAGATGCGCTCGTACGCCGGGCTGACGAAAATCATCGTCCGGGTTTCGACATCGGCAATCCAGAACACCTGAGTGACTGTTTCCGCAATCAGGCGGAACCGATCCTCGCTCTCGCGAAGGGTCCGTTCGGCCCGCTGCCGCTCGGTGATGTCCCGCATCATCGCGGAGATTCCGGCTATCCGGGCGGCAGAATCCCTGATCGGCGAAAGGCTGATCGACACCGGGACCTGCAAGCCGTCCCGGCGCTGCCTCACGGTTTCGTGATGGGCGACGTGCACGCCCTGTCGCAGTTTCAGCAGCAAATCGGCGAGCTCGCCGGCGCCGTCCGGTGGACACAGCAGCGACATCGAGCGTCCGACGATCTCCTCCGCCGCGTAGCCGAAGAGTTTCTGGGCGCCGCTGTTCCAGCTCATGACCGTCCCGTCCGGGGCGGTGCCGAAAATCGCGTCGTCCGAGCTTTCGACGATCGCGGCCAGGAGGCGGCGCGCGCCCTCAGATTGATCGCGCGTGATACCCAGCGCAATGAGATCCGCGACCGCCGCCACCGCGTTCGTGACGGTACTGGACAGCGGATGGTTCGCGAATACCGCCATCACGCCGACGACGCGCGAGTCGACGAGGAGCGGACATCCGGCGAAGGCCGAGATGCCCGGCTGCTGCGCCCAGTCCTCGTCCCACAGCTCGGGGTGGGCGCTGACGTCGTTCGTACAGCGCGCGCGCCGATCCTGCGCGATGCGCCCAATCGTAAACTGGCCGAGTGGCACGCGGCGGTGTTTC
>QHWF01000643.1:0-5777 GCA_003222455.1 Acidobacteriota bacterium | reverse complement strand
CCGTCGCGCCGTCGAGCCGGGCGACGATCGCGTCTGCGCAGTGCTGCAGGCACACGGGCAGGTCGCAGGGCCGATTGAGCGCGACGCCCACATCGGCCGTCAGCGCGCTCATGGCGGTGCGCTCGGCCAGCGCGGTCTCGGCGCGCGTCCGATCGGTCACGTCCGCCGCGGTCACCAGTGCGGCGGGTCGATCGCCGAATGTCAGCGAATGAGAGGTGATCTCCACGTTGATGAGATCGCCGGATTTCGTGTCCATCGATTCGGCTGGGAGACCCAGTTCCGCCATGACCTTTTCGTAGCAGCAGGGGCAGATGCCGTGAGAGAACTGCGCCTCGGTGTGATCGCTGATGTAACTTTCGACCTGCTCCCAGTAATTGGAATCGGAGCGGATACGCTTGCAGTAGCTGCAGATCGGCAGCAGGCCGCGAAGGTGCTTCACGTTCGCCATCATTTGCTGCGGTTCGGCGACGCGTTCGGCCAGCCGCTGTTGCAGGGCGAGCACCCGCGACCCGACGTGCACCCGGGCGCGCAGCTCGTCCGCGTCGAACGGCTTGGTCAGGTAGTCGTCGGCGCCTGCGTCCAGGCCGGCGATCAGGTCGCCTCGATCCGCTCGTGACGTCAACAGGATCAGGTACAGATGGGCGCGCGACGCCTCCTGCCGGACGCGGCGGCACAACTCAGGCCCGTCAAGGCCGGGCATCATCCAATCGATGATCGCCAGCGACGGCGGCGCGTCGCCGGTGATCCGTTCCCAGGCCGTGATGCCGTCGTGAACAACAGTCACCTCGAAACCCTGCCGCTGCAGCGCCGCGCTCAGGATTACCGTTGTCATCCGGTCGTCGTCGGCAACTAACGCACGCATAGTGATTCCTCTGAGTTGTCCGAGATTTCCCGCCGCAGCGCATCGATCACCGTGGCGGCCTCAGCCGAGAGCCGCCGCCAGGCGGCCTCGGCGACATCCATTCGCGATTCGGCGCCGATCCGTTCGAGGAGGCCCGCGGCCTCGAACAGACCATCCGCGCTCAAGTTCCCGGCCGCGCCTTTCAGCGCGTGTGCGGCGGTGCGTATCGCGTCGGGATTCTTCTGGTCGACGGCGCCCCGGATGGCTGTCAGCTGCTGGGCGCAGTCCTCGAGAAAGACCCGGATGACGTCGTCCATCAGTTGCTCGTCACCAGCAACCCGATCGAGCAGCGCCTGACGGTCGAACGTCTTCGCCATGGGGGCCTGGGCGGCGGCCTCGCCGGCCGGATGGCCTTGACTGGACGGCTGCTCGATCAGCGAAAACAGCACCTTCGGGTTGATTGGCTTCGACATGTATTCGATCGGCCCGCAGGTGATTCGGGCGGTGACGCGCGACAACCAGAACGCCAACCAGAGATGTCGCGCGTATCCGACTCGACCGCGATGCTGCCGACGACTTCGCCCCCGAGCATGATCGGGCGCAGCACATGCAGGTGCATGCCCGCGAACCGTGACGCCGGTTCCGGGTTGCGCAGGAGCGACTTGTCGAACGTGAACGCCCGCGCCGGCTTCTGATCGTTCGTGTAGGCCGCCAGCTGCGTGCCGTCGCGCGTGAACAGGCGGGCGCTGACGACGTGGCCGTCGACCGAGGCCGACCGCAGCGTCTCTTCCGCCGCTTTGGTATCGCCGAACGCGAGCGCGCCGTTGGAGCCGACCACGTCGGCCAGTGCCGTGACCTCGCGGACCAGGCGGAGGCGCGAGGCCGAGTAGTCGTAGATCAGCAGGACGGCGCAGGCAACGGCGAGCGTCACGCCGCTCACCATCAGCACGACGGCGGTCAGCTTGTGTGCCATTCGCTGGCGCGTGAACCAGAGGTGGATGTTATTGGCCATGGTCTGTGCGGACGATTCTGGCGAGATCCAGCAGTCGCGAGCTGAGTCGCACACCGGCGAACCGCATGCGGCCGCTCTCCTGAAACAGCTCGATCATGCCGCCCGACTGCGCGAAACCTGGCGCGTCGCTCACCGTCAGCATCGGTTCGGAGCCCTTGTTGATTTTCGCGAGCACCTGGCGCGCATCGGAGGCGGGCACGAACAAGAGATGACAGCCCGACAGCGAGTTGTCCGAGTTGAGCCGCCGGACCTCGAGCGCGTGGCCGTTGATCGCCTGACCGCGCACCAAATCGGCCAGCGCGGCGCCGACCTGATCGTCGTTGGCCACGCAGAGGACCCTTGTCCGTGTGGAGGATAGAGAGCAAGATGACGGCCATGGTTCGCGGCCCGTTGCGCTCTGAAAAACGCCAGAAATGCGCGTCGTCGCGTGTGCGGGGGTGTGCGGTTGCGGCCGCGGGAGCGTGCGGCCCGAGAACGCGGCCTCACGCGGCCGTGATCGGGCAGGACAGGCTGGATGGGCAGGACAGGCGGGATGGGCCGATCCTGCCCGTCCCGCCCGTCCTGCCCGTTATGATTCGCCCATGCGCGCGCTCCTGGTCGAAGACGACGCGACGATTGCGGAGTTCGTCGGACGCGGACTCCGCGAGGCAGGCTTCGTCGTCGATCATGCGACCGACGGTGAAGCCGGGCTGACCGCCGCGGTCGCGCAGTCCTACGATGTCGCCATCGTCGACGTGATGTTGCCGCGCCGCGACGGCTTGTCGTTGATCGAGACGCTTCGCCAGCGCGGCGTCATGACGCCGGTGCTCATTCTGAGCGCACGGCGCGAGATCGACGACCGCGTGCGCGGGCTGCAGGCAGGCGGCGACGACTACCTGACGAAGCCGTTCGCCTTCGCCGAGCTCCTCGCCCGCGTCCAGGCGCTCGTGCGGCGCGCCACCCGGACACCCGAACCGACCACCCTGACGGTGGACGGCCTCGTGCTCGATCTCCTGTCGCGCCGCGTGACGCGCGGCGGACAACTGCTCGACCTGCGGCCCCGGGAATTCGCGCTGCTCGAGTATCTGCTGCGGAACGCGGGGCGTGTTGTCTCGAAGACGATGATCCTGTCGCACGTCTGGGCCTATAACTTCGACCCGCAGACGAACATCGTCGACGTGCTGGTGAGCCGGCTGCGCGACAAAGTCGATCGTCCGTTCGAGCAGAAGCTCCTGCACACGGTTCGTGGCGTCGGCTATGTCCTCCGCGCCTGATCGCCATCGCCTCGCGCCGTTCACTCGTGCGTTTGGCCTCCGGCTGGCGCTGTGGTACGCCACGCTGTTCGTCGTCGGGTCCATGGTGATCGTGCTGTTGACGTATTACCTGACCGCCGTCTCGCTGGCGCAACGGGACCATCAGATTCTTCAATCGAAGCTCGGGGATTACGCCGCGGCGTACGCCCGCGGCGGCATCAACGTCCTGGCCGCCACGGTCCGCGCGGAGCAGCAGGCGGCCCCCGAGCGGCTGTTCGTCCGGGTCGTCGATCGAGGCGTCGAGGCGGTGGTGCTGAGCAGCCCGAATGGGTGGGATCCGAGCCTGCTCGAGACGGCGTCGGTACGGCTGGCGAACGGCACACTGGTGCAGGTGGGCAAAAGTACCGAGCCGAGGGAAGACCTGCTCGCGCGATTCCGTGCGGCGCTGGGGATTGTCACCTTTCTGATCGTCGTCACGGCTCTGAGCGGCGGCTGGCTGGTGACGCAGTCGGCGATGTCGCCGATTCGGCGTTTGACGCTGGCGGTCCGCCGCATCATTCGCACGGGACGCACCGATTCACGGGTGTCGCTCAGCGGCACGGGCGATGCCCTCGACGAGCTCACCACGCTGTTCAATACCATGCTGGACAAGATCGAGAGACTCGTCACGGCGATGCACGGCTCGCTCGACAACGTGTCGCACGATCTGCGCACCCCGCTGACGCGGCTGCGGGGCACCGCCGAAATGGCGCTCGCCGGTCCGCCGGATCTCGATCGATACCGCGAGGCGCTCGCCGACACCATCGAAGAAGCGGATCGCGTGCTCGTGATGCTGACCACGCTGATGGACATTTCCGAGGCCGAAAGCGGCACGATGCAGTTGCGCCGCGAGCCGGTGCGACTGTCGGAAATCGTCGATCGGGCGATGGATCTGTATCGCGACGTGGCCGACGCGAAAGGGATCACGTTGTCGACGACCGCTCCGTCCGACGCGGCGTCCGAACCTGCCGGACTGTTGCCGGACGCGGCCGACGCCGTTGTCGAGGGCGACCGGACTCGGCTGGAACAGGTTGCAGCGAATCTCATCGATAACGCGGTCAAGTACACGCCGCGCGGCGGCCGGGTGGACGTGGAAATCCGGCGCGAAGGTCCCGCCGCCCTGCTTTCCGTGCGCGACACCGGACCAGGGATTCCGGCGGACGAGTTGCCGCGGATCTGGGATCGCCTGTTTCGCGGCGATACGAGCCGGACGGAGCGTGGGCTCGGCCTTGGCCTCAGTCTCGTCAAGGCCATCGTCGAAGCGCATGGCGGCGCGGCGTCGGTGGACAGCCCGCCGGGAAGAGGGTCGACGTTCACCGTGTCGCTGCCGAGGACGTCACGATCCAACGCAGAGGCCGCAAAGGACGCAAAGGAAGACATTCCTTCACGTTTGTAATGTTCGTGCAACGACTCGGAAAGATTCCGCCACGTCTAATCGGGTAGACGTCAATTTCTGAGAGGGACATCCATGAACGGACTCTATCGACTGAGCCAGCGAACGGGCCGGACGGCTGTCGCGATCGTTGCCGCGCTCCTCGTGGTCACGGGGATTGCGTGGCACGGGATTGCGGCAGATCAGACGACAACCGCCGTCCACGCCGCCACGGTCACCACGCCAATTACACACGCCATTGCGGGAGGCCGCGACTCGTACGCCGATGTCGTCGACGTCGTTTCTCCTGCAGTGGTCACCATTCGCACGGAGGGAAAGGCGAGGATGACGCCGACCGGGTTCCAGGCGCCCGACGACGATTTCCTGCGCCGGTTTTTCGGTGATCAGTTCGGACCAGGGACGCGTGGCCCGCGCGCGCCGCGGAGTTTCAAACAGCGGGCGCTGGGATCGGGCGTTGTCGTCACCACCGACGGCTACATCCTGACGAACTTCCATGTCGTGGACGGAGCGGACGACATCAAAGTCGAGACGACCGACGGCCGCACCATGACGGCGAAGCTCGTCGGCTCCGACAAGCCGAGCGATCTCGCATTACTCAAGGTTAGCGGCACCGGCTTCAAGGCGGTCGCGTTCGGCAATGCCGACACGGTGAAAGTCGGCGACGTCGTGCTCGCCGTGGGCAATCCACTTGGCGTCGGGCAGACGGTTACGATGGGCATCATCAGCGGCAAAGGACGATCCACGACGGTTGGCGACGGCAGCTATGAGGATTTCCTCCAGACCGACGCGCCCATCAACCACGGGAATTCCGGCGGCGGGCATCAACTCGCAGATCCTGTCGGAGACCGGCGGCAACATCGGTATCGGCTTCGCTATTCCGGTGAACATGGCGCAAAGCGTGATGGAGCAGCTGCGGACGAAGGGCAAGGTCACGCGCGCGCAGCTGGGCGTGACCGTGCAGCAGGTGACGCCGGAGATGGCGCAGAGTCTTGGACTGAAGGGCACCGGCGGCGCCATCGTGAGCTCGGTGACGGCGAACAGCGCAGCCGATCGTGCCGGGCTGAAACAGGGCGACGTGATTCAGTCGTTCAATGGCGTGCAGGTGCACGATTTCGACACGCTGCGTAATCGGGTGGCGGAGGCCGGGCCGGGCAGCATGGCGGATCTCGTCATCGTTCGCGACGGTTCGGAGAAACACGTCAGCGTGAAGCTGGACGAATTGAACGCCGGCAAGACGGCGCGCCGCGACGGCAGCCGGCC
>QHWF01000642.1 GCA_003222455.1 Acidobacteriota bacterium | reverse complement strand
CGCACCGTCTCAGCCAACTTCACGAACTCGGCGCGATAGCCGTCCGGGTCCTGCCCGCGCGCCTCGCGCGCGGCCGCAATCACGTGGCCGAGATCGGCTTTCCCGCGGAAGTCCGAGTTGCGCAGTAACAGGCCAAACTCGGCGACAGCTGCCTGAAACTGAAAGTCCACCGAGGGCGTCTGACCGGCTTCAGCCAGCACCGGTTGCGACAGTAAGCGGCTCTCGTCCCCGTCCGGCCGCTTATAGCGCACCTTCACGAACAACAGCTCAGGACCGGCAGCGCTGGTCGGCTGGACATTGCGCCGCTGATACCGGAGCGAATCCGGCATCCGAATCGTCACGTCAGTGTTGACGCCGACCGGTACCACTTCGTAGAGCGCGGTGACGGAATGGCCGGACCCGATCTCTCCGGCGTCTTTCTTGTCATCCGCGAAGTCCTCGTTGCGCAGCAGCCGGTTCTCGTACCCGATGAGCCGGTACGCGCGCACGCGCGCCGGATTCCACTCCACTTGGATCTTCACGTCCTTCGCGACGGTGTAGAGCGTGCCGCCGAGCTCGTGGACCAGGACCTTTTGGGCCTCGCCGAGATTGTCGAGGTAGGCATAGTTGCCATTTCCCTTGTCGGCGAGCTTTTCCATCTTGGCGGCCTGCAGATTACCCTCGCCTACGCCCAGCACTGTGAGGAAGACGCCGGTGCGGCGCTTTTCCTCGATGAGCTGGACCATCTCCGCGTCGCTCGACGGGCCAATATTGAAGTCGCCATCGGTGGCGAGAATGACGCGGTTGTTGCCGCCACGGATGAAGTTGGCGACCGCTTCGTCATAGGCGCGGCGAATCCCCTCGCCGCCCGCCGTGCTCCCCCCCGCCTCCAACCGCTCGATCGCGTCGAGGATCTTGCTCTTCTGGTCTCCGGGCGTGGACGGGAGGACGAGGCCAGCGGAACCGGCGTACACGACCATCGCGACGCGGTCCTTGGCGCGGAGCTGATTTACGAGCAACCGCATCGCCGCTTTCACGAGGGGCAGCTTGTTCGACGGCATCATCGAGCCCGAGACGTCGAGCAAGAACACAAAGTTCGACGGTGGCAGGTTCTCGACATTGATCCGACGCGCCTGCAGCCCGATGCGGACCAGCTGATGCTGCGGCTTCCACGGCGCCGGTGCGACCTCGGTATGGATCGCCAGGGGGTCGTCACCTTCGGGCTCGGCGTAGTCGTAGGGGAAATAGTTCACGAGCTCTTCGATGCGGACTGCGTCGCGCGGCGGCAGCTGACCGTCCTGCATGATGAAGCGCCGCATGTTGCTGTACGAGGCGCGATCGACGTCGATCGAGAAGGTCGAGAGCGGATCGGCGGCGACGGCGATGAACTGATTCTCGACGATCTCGTCGTACTGCTCGCGATTACCCGGCTGGCGTTGGTAGCGCCAGGCCTCAGTGCTGTCGTATGCCACACCGTCGACGACATAGAGTGCATCGGCTCGTGACATTGCGGCGGTGGCTCCGCGTATCCGAACGACGCCATTTGCCGCACGCGCTCCATACACTCCCGTCACGACCACCGCCTCCAAGGCGACTGCGCCCGGCGCGAGGCTCAGATCGACGGTGACCGTGGCGTTTGCTGTAACGCGAACGCCTTTTGCCTCGGCGGTGGTGTACCCGATCATCTTTGCACGCACCGTATGCGTCCCTGTGGGGACGTTTGCGAGCTGGTAGAAGCCGCTGTCGTTCGTGATCGCGCTGAGCGACGTCCCCACAACGTCCACCATCGCGCTCTTGATGGGCTTGCCCTGCGGATCGCGCACATGCCCGGCGATCCTGCCGGTTTCGACGATCGTGAGCGTTGTTGGTGCGGCGAGCATGCTGACGAGGAGGATGACGAAGCGAAGAGAAAGAACCGGCACGGTCCCTCCAGGGTGAGAGTGTCCTAGAGAGACGCCTAGACTCTGACGGGCTGCACAGCCTTGCCGTCTCCTCCTTCCCAGGGTGTGGGGACGCGAGTGGCCTCGGGCCACGCGATGTCGGGGAAATGCTCCGGACCGTAGCGTCCCGCCTCGCCTTTCTGCTTTCGGCGCAACGCTTTAAGCACCTTCTCCGGCGTGACCGGCACTTCGTCGACGCGGACTCCCACCGCGTCATACACAGCATTCGCCACGGCCGGCATGACGGGCAGCAACGGTCCCTGGCCGACTTCCTTCGCGCCGAAGGGGCCGTTCGGGTCGGGATCCTCGATCAGGTATGTGACGACGTCACACATTTCCAGCGTTGTAGGGCTCTTGTATTCGAGCAAGGATGGGATCTTGTGGACCACTTTGAGATCGCCACGGTAGGTCATCTCCTCCATCAGCGCCTCGCCCAGGCCCATGTAGATCGAGCCCTCCACCTGGCCGATTACCGACGCGGCGTTGATCGATCGACCGACGTCATGCGCGATCCAGATGGTGGGCACGCGCACGATACCGGTTTCGGGATCGACGTCCACCTCGGCCACGCAGGCGCTGTAGGAATACGCCGGGGAGGGGCCGACGCCAGCGCCGCGGTATTTTCCTGCGCTCATCGGTGGCGTGTACGAACCGACCGTCCCAATCGTCCCTTCTGCGGCTTCTGCCAGCTGGATCGCCTCGGCGAACGCCATCCCACGCTTTCGATCTTTGGAGTCGAACACCCGGCCGTCAGCGAACGTCAGCCGCTCGACGGGGACCTCGAGCTTCTTGCTCGCGTGTAGCGCGAGGATCTGACGCGCGCGCTCGGCGGCCTGGAGGGCGGCGTTCCCGGTCATCAGGGTAACGCGGCTCGAATAGCTGCCGAGGTCCACCGGCGTCAGGTCGGTGTCGGCGGTGACGACCGCGATGTCGAACGGATCGATGCCGAGCACTTCGGCGACGATGTAGGCGAGGATCGAATCCGATCCCTGCCCGATCTCTGTCGAACCGCAGAACACCGTCACGCCGCCGCCGCGGTCGCATTTCAGCTGCACGCCCGAGTGCGGCATGTTGTTCCAATAGATCGGCAGCCCGGCGCCCGAGATGTAGCTCGAGCACGCGAGCCCGACGCCGCGCCCCTCGGGGAGTTTGCGGAACTTCTGCTTCCACTCCGAGCCTTCGACCACCTTCGCGATACATTTGCCGAGCCCCATCGAGCCCACGCGCAGATAGTTCGCGGTGAGCGAGTTCGGCGGAACGAGCGTTTTGAGACGCAGCTCCGCCGGGTCGATGTTCAGCTGCTCGGCGATTTTGTCGAGATGCACCTCGAGCGCGAACCGTGGCTGCGGCGTCCCGTGTCCGCGCTTCGGGCCGCACGGCGCCTTGTTGGTGAAGGCGCGTGCGCCCTGGAAGTGGTAGCGCGGGACGTTGTAGGTGACGGTCTGGAGTGCGCCCGTGTAGTAGGTGCTTGCGACGCCGTAGGAGCCGTAGGCACCGCCATCGAGCAGCGAGCGGAAATGCATGCCGGTGATCGCGCCGTCGCGCTTCACGCCGGTCTTCACCCACATGAGCGTCGGGTGGCGGCCGCGATGACAGTAGAACACCTCTTCGCGGGTCAGCGTGATCTTCACGGGCCGGCCGGTGATCATGGCGAGCTTGGCGACCGCGATCTCATGATTGAACGGATCGCTTTTGCCGCCGAACCCGCCACCGTTCG
>QHWF01000641.1 GCA_003222455.1 Acidobacteriota bacterium | reverse complement strand
AGCAGATCGTTCGCCTTCTTTGCCTCCGCCGCACGCACCGCGCGCTCGATCTGATCCGGAAAGGGCTGGCGCTTCGGACGTTTCTCAGTCTTGGTCATGCAACCTGCCTGCCCCCTGCGGCGGCGGCGTGTCAGGGGCACGCCGCTCCGCCGGCGTTGATCGGTAAAGTCCGTGCTGCTCAATGTGTTGCAGCACGCCGGCGGGGACCATGCCTGCTACCGTCTCGCCCAGCGCGACGCGCCGCCGGATTGCAGTAGATGACACGTCGGATGTCGGTGCCTCGATCAAAATAATCACCGTTCGCTCCGGGCTCTGGAGCGCCGCGGAAGGTCCGATCATCCGGTTCGCGAGCGCCGGCAGCCGATCGCGCAGCTGGCTCGCGGCCGTGCCCGGCCTCGAAACGACGACAAAGTGAGCGAGATCGAGGAGCGCCGGGTAATCGCGCCAGGTCGCGATCTCGTTGAAGGCGTCCGCGCCGAGCACGAAGAACAACTCCGTAGACGCATAGCCTTGATCCCGAAACCGCCGCAGCGTGTCGGATGTGAACGAATGCCGCTAAGCGAGCCAGCCCGGATGCCCCGCGACGGCCATGGCAACCATGGCGAAGCGATGGAACGCGGATGCGCAGGGTTGCGGGCGATGGGGCGGCAGGCTCGCGGGAATGACGAACATGCCGGTCAGATCGAGGGCGTGCACCGCTGCAGTCGCCGTGTCGACGTGGCCGCAGTGGATTGGATCGAAGGTGCCGCCCAGAATGCCGACGCGTCGAGCGGTCATGCTGCCGACTGGCGCGCCGCCGCGAGACCCTGCCACATGGCCTCGAGCAGCTCGGGAATGCCCGTGCCGGCTGCGCCCGAAACGGCAAAGAACGGCAGCTTCAGATCGCGTGCGCGGCGTCGCAGCGCACGCAAGTGCTCGTCCGCTTTACGGGCGGCCACGGCATCGAGCTTGTTTGCCGCCACCAGTTGCGGCTTCATCGCGAGCGCCGGCTGGAACAGTTCCAGCTCGCGGCGAACGACGTCGAGATCCTCGACGGGATTCCGGCCGCTCGCTCCTGAGACATCGACCAGGTGAACGAGGACCTTCGTGCGTTCCAGATGGCGCAGGAACTGATGACCGAGACCGAGGCCCCGGTGCGCACCCTCGATCAGGCCCGGGACGTCCGCAACGACGAAGCTGCGCTCGTCGTCGAGGCGCACGACGCCAAGGTTCGGCGTCAACGTGGTGAACGGATAGTCCGCAATCTTCGGCCGCGCCGCCGAGACGTGCGCGATCAGCGTCGATTTGCCGGCGTTCGGAAATCCGACGAGCCCGACATCCGCAAGCAGCTTCAGCTCGAGGCGGAGGTCCTTGACTTCACCGGATTCTCCAGGCTGCACCTTGCGCGGCGCGCGGTTCGTCGAGGTTGCGAACCGGGCGTTGCCCATGCCGCCCTGCCCGCCGCGCGCAACGAGCACGCGTTGATCGTCCTCGGCAAGATCGGCCACCAGCCGGAGCGGGTGATCGGGATCCCCGGTCTTTTCGTACACGAGCGTGCCCACGGGCACGTCGAGCACGAGATCCTGGCCGGACCGTCCGGTGCGGTTCGATCCTTCGCCGTGATCGCCGCGGTCGGCTGAAAACTCGGGATGAAACCGGTAGTTGATCAGAGTGTTGACATGAGGGCTGGCGGCGACAAAGACCGAGCCGCCGTGACCACCGTCGCCGCCGCTCGGTCCGCCGCGCGGCACCCGCTTCTCGCGCCGGAACGCAAGGCAGCCGCGTCCCCCGCTGCCAGCTTCGACGTGAATGTCTACTTCGTCGACAAACATAAAATTGGCAAACTGGTGAATGGGCGGCGTGGTGCCCGTCTGCACCAGCGGCCCGACTCACCAACTCACCAATTACTCGTGTGGCATGACGCTGATGATCCTGCCGTGCGCGCCGTGATTTTCGAACCTGACGCGGCCCGCCGTCTTCGCGAAGATGGTGTCGTCTTTGCCGAGTCCGGCGTTGAGTCCGGCCCGGAAACGCCGGCCCCGCTGCCGGACAATGATGGTTCCGCCGGTCACGAGGTTGCCGTCGTGCGCCTTGACGCCGAGCCGCTGCGAATTGGAATCGCGGCCGTTTCGAGAGCTGCCCTGTCCTTTTTTATGAGCCATTGATGTGTACCGTGCTAACGCAGTGACACGAGCGGCGTGGAGCTCACCGCCGAACTCGCGCACAAGCTGTTTCGGCCTTCTGCCGGTTCAGCGAGATCTGCGTTGATCGCCGTGGACATGAAACGTCGAGCTCCCGCCCTACACGACGATGTCGGTGATCCGCACGCGCGTATACACAGCGCGGTGACCCTTGGTGTTGCGCGAACCCTTGCGGCGCTTTTTCTTGAAGACACGAATCTTAGGCCCGCGAGTTTCGCCTTCAACGACGGCGACGATGCGCGCGTTGGCGACGAAGGGGGAGCCGGCGAGAATTTCGCCGCCGTCCTTCTCGACGAGGAGGACGTTTTCGATCGTGAGTTGATCGCCCGGCGCGCCGGCCGTGCCGTCAATCGTCACGAACTCCCCGGGCGCCACCTTGCTCTGATGGCCGCCGTTCTGGATGATGGCGTACATAACCTCACCAGTTTACCACTGTGAAGGGCCTGGAGAAATTAGGAATTCAGAATTGGGAATTCAGAATTCGTCCAGACGGCCCATGCACGAATTCCAAATTCCTAATTCCGAATTCCAAATTGCTTACTTCAACAATACCCGCGTGCCTTTGATTTTCTGATTGCTCAGCGCGCTGAGGAAATTCGGCACCAGGCGATCCATCAGCTCGAAGTACGACGACAGGGCCGGCGTATTCTGCTGCGCGTTGTACAGAATTTCTTCGCGGTAGCTCTCGGAGTAAATCGTCGCGCCCGTGCGGCCGTCGATGAACACGAACTTCGGTCGAAGAATGAATCCCTTGCGCTCCATGTACGTGCGCACGGGTACCACGCGGCGCCGCCCGAAGCTGTCGTACACTTCCGTGTCCCGCTGCACGAAGCCGGAGCGGGAATGAGGCGTGAAAAGCACGGTGCCGGTCACGATGAGCGGGTTCTGGTACTCCTCGCCAATCTTCTTCCAGTAGGCGGTGTTCGCGAACAGGCGCTCGTACGGTTCGAGATCCTTCTCCTCTTTGATCTTCTGGGGCAGCAACAGCGTCGGGCCGGGTGGACGCTCCTGGCCTTGACCGTCGCCGTTGGGACCGCCGGCCGCGGCGTCACGAGATCCGTCGAGATCGCGACTCGTCACCCGCGTCTGATCCTGTGCGATGTCCATGAGCGGCAGGATGTCTGCGTCGATGACTCGCAGCGACGACTTGGTGCGAAGCTGGCTGCGGAGCAGACGAACAGTTTCCTGGTTCGCATCGACATCCTCGGTGCCGCCGGCCACGAAGCCGGCCACGAGCACGCGCTGAAATGGCGAAACGTCCAGCTTTGGCTGAATGGGCGTTTCGATCGGGATTTCGTAGTAGTCGGCCCCGCACGCGGCAATCCCCATCGCGGTGATGACGGCGGCGGCGAGCGCGAGCCTACGGCTTCTCTTTGCTTGAACCGGTCCGATCATTGATTTCCTTGAAGAGCTCGTAATTCTGCCGGACCTGTGTGTTGTTCGGATCGAGTTCGAGCGCTTTTTCGTAGGCCTTGCGCGCTTTGTCGAGCTGACCTTCGTGTTCGTAAGCGATTGCCAGGTCGTTGTAGGCCGCGGCATAGGTCGGATCGATTTCGACCGCGCGCTCCCAGCGATAAATCGCCTCGCGCCACAAGCCGCGCTGCGCCACGTTGATCCCGAATGCCACCTGGGCTTTCGCGTCGGTCCGCGCGTCCGCGAAGGACGGCGAAGCGAGCGCAACGGCGACGACCGCCAGGAGGATCGCGAGACGGATGTTCATGCGTGGATGCTGATCACTATGACACTCAGTCGACGGAGTTGCAAGGCAATTGGACATCGCGCCAGAGTCCGACTCAGCAAGTCATATGCCACGATCAAAGCCAGGAATCGGGCCTTTTTGAGGGGATCGAGCGTCTGATCGTTTACGAATCGCGGTCACTGGTGTCCTATAATGCATGGCGGAGGTCGGGCCCTGCGTCGTGAAACGCGGCGGCCACGACCTCTTTTTTCTTGCTGGTCGGGGCAGCCGTGGAGTGCTGCCATGACCGATTTGCT
>QHWF01000640.1 GCA_003222455.1 Acidobacteriota bacterium | reverse complement strand
AGCAGCCGGCGAATCTCGTCGTCACGCGTCATGGTGCGATTGTCGCATGCAATCAGGACGCGTTCCGCAGCGGCGCCACGAGGCGCGGTCGCGATTGTGGCGCCGAGTGAACGGGCGGCTGCGCGCCATAAACGCGACGCGTCACGAGGCTTGGACGGCGGACCACCGCGAGCGGTGGGACGACGTCGCGCAGAAACGCGCGAAGCCGGCGGCTCACACAGTCGGGCAGGTCTTCAGGCGCCGCGCGAAACCTCGCCACGTGGTGGCCGAACGCTCCGCTCAAACGTAGATCCCATTGGCCGAAGTCACCCGAGGCGACCAGGCGCACCAGCCACTTCCCCGCGAGATGGCCCACGCCGTCCCGCACGCTCCGTTTCACGCCGGCGGCAATCGTGGCATCTGCGATGTTGCAGATGTCGATATCGACCATGCCGCCAACGACGGTGAGAATCGTCGGTGCCGTATTCCTGCCCGCTCCTGTGGCCATGTGACTCCTGAGCGACGCGAGGCTTCAGCCGGGGCGTGTCGCTCGTCTCGAGGGTTCGTGCTACCGTTTTATCCCAGCTCGACCTTATAGGCATCCATTATACCGAATGGCGTGTTGTTCCTCAGCCGTTGAAGCGCACCATCACCACCGTCACGTCGTCGCTTTGCGTCGCGTCGGCGCAGAACGTGCGCACTTCGGCCAACACCGCGTCGAGCACGTCCTGCGGCGGTTCGCCGAGATGAGCATTGACGCACTCGATCAGCCGCTCGTCGGTGAATTCTTCGCCGGCCGGGTCGAGCGCCTCGGTCACCCCGTCGCTGAACAGGACGATATAGTCGCCGGGCTGCATCACGACGGTTTCCTCGTCGAACGAGGCGTGATCGAACAGGCCGAGCACGACGCCGCCGGTCTCGAGACGCCGGATCCCTGACGCCGAGACGAGCAGCGGCGCGTTGTGTCCCGCGTTGCAGTACGTCAGCTCGCCGTTCGAGCCGAGCATCCCGTAGAACGTCGTCAGGAAACGCGATTCGATGGCGCGTCTGAACAGGCCGTGATTCAAGCGGGTGATCAGCATCGAGGCCTTCGGCTGGTACGTGGCCTCGGCACTGAACATGCCGAGCACGGCCGCGGCCAGCAGCGCCGCCGGCGATCCTTTTCCCGCCACGTCTCCGAGGATGAACCCGAACTGGCCGCTCGGCAGATCGACGTAGTCGTAGAAGTCGCCGCCGACGGCGCGGCACGCAATCGATGCGGCCGCTGTCGAAAAGAACGCGCCGGAGCGGTTCCCGGGCGGCAGCAGCGCCTGCTGAATCGCCGCGGCGACCTTGAGCTCCTGCTCGAACTTGGCTTTTTCCAGCGCCTCGCGATACAGACGCGCGTTCTCGATCGCGAGTGCCGCTTCGGCCGACAGCGTTTCGAGCGCCGACAGCGCCGGCGCCGACTTCAACGCGCCGCGCTCGCGACTGTCGAGATACAGCACGCCGATGATTTCGTCGGCCCCGCGCTGCTCGGCGCGCTCGACGTACCGCACCAGCCGCAGCGGCGTGCACAGCACGTGGCGCAAGCCGAGCGCGACCGTCTGCGAATGGATCTGCGCGAAATCGTGCTCGAGCAGATCCTCGACGATGTTCAGGCGGCCGGTCGCGAACACGGTCTCGGGAATCTTGCGGCTCGTCTCGAACGTCCGGCCGGGGAGCGTCACCTTGCCGCGGGCGCGCGCCATCTTGAACTCGAGCTGCTTCTCGCGATTCGCGAGCATGATGAAGCCGCGCTCCGCGCCGGTCACTTCGATCGCGGAGTCGAGCACCAGCGCCAGCACGTCGTCGAGCACGCGGCCCGAGCCGAGCGCGCGCAGCCCTTCGAGCAGCGCGGCCATCTGCCGCAACTCGGTGGCGGCCGATACCGCACTTCGCTCGACCGACGGCGCTTCTTCGTCGACGTAAAAATAGATATCGGTGTCGCCGGCCTGACCGAAGCGGAGCTGATCGGCGTGCGCCAGCGCCTTCTCGGCCGCAATCCGCTCGCCGTTGACGAAGGTCCCGAACCGCGACTGCTTGTCGCGGATTGTGATGGAACCGTTTTCCACGGCGATTTCGGCGTGGACGCGAGAGATGTCGGCACCCGTCAGGCGCAGATCACATTCGCTGCGGCGGCCAATCGTGAACAATGGCTTGTCGATATTGACGATGCGCCGGCCGAGCGCATCGGTGACTACGAGCCGGGGAAGAGAAGCGCCCATAAACTAGTGTCGCTCAGGGGGAAACGGCATTATATATCGCAGGAATTGCCGACGTTGCCTCGATTCAAACTGACCCTCGAGTACGCCGGGACCCGATACAGCGGCTGGCAGATCCAGAAGAACGCCAGGACCATCCAGGGCGAAATCGACCACGCGGTCAGGGAAGTGACCGGCCGCCGAGACTTCGAGTTGTCTGGCTCGGGCCGGACCGATGCGGGGGTGCATGCCTCCGGCCAGGTCGCGCACCTCGACGTCGTCACCAGCCTTCCGGCGGAGTCGATCCGGCGCCGCCTCAACGATGAATTGCCCGCCGACATCAATATCCTCACGGCCGAGCAGGTGCCCCATCGGTTCCATGCGCGGCATGATGCAATCGCCCGGCGGTATGTCTTTCAGATTTCGCGCCGCCGGACCGCGTTCGCGAAGGCGTTTGTGTGGTGGGTCAAGGATCCGATCGACATCCACCCCATGCAGGCCGCGGCGGCGGCGTTCGTCGGCATGCGCGACTTCAAATCGTTCGCCGCGACCGATCGCCCGCACGACGACGAGATCGCGCCGGATCGCTCGACGCTCGTGCTGGTCGAGCGTCTCGAGGTGGCCGAAAGCGGCGCGATGGTCCTCGTCGGCATCGAAGGATCGCACTTCCTGTGGAAGATGGTCCGGCGAATCGTGGGCGTGCTCGTCGCGATCGGACGCGGCGCGCTCGATCCGACGGACGCTGCGGCGTTTGTTGCGGGCGCGTCTGCGGTCCCGGCCACGCTGACGGCGCCGCCATCGGGAT
>QHWF01000639.1 GCA_003222455.1 Acidobacteriota bacterium | reverse complement strand
GGCCTCCAACAATCACCCCGTTCTCGACCTTCCATCCGGCAGTGCCCGTCGACCAGCCGGTGAGGTCCTTGCCGTTGAAGAGATCCTTCCAGGCCGTGGCCCCCTGGGCGATGGCAGCTACGAGCACGAGACAAACCGGCGTGCCGATGCGGAGAGAAATCGATTTCATGTTTCTAATCCAGAGTTCCAAGTTCAGACTCACCAGCCCGCTAGAGAGCGTCACGATCGAACGCAGAGGTCGCAAAGGACGCAAAGTAAGAAAGGATGTCTTTGCGGCCTTCGCGGCCTTTGCGTTCCAGGGCGGCGTCAGTTAGTCGGACACTCCGCTAATCCGGCAGGCCGAAGACGTAGAGTGCGGTGTCGGCGGAGACGGCGACGTATTGGCGGCCGTCCACGGCGTACGTCATCGGGCCGCTGGCGACGGTTCCGCCAAGGTTCACCCTCCACAGCAGTTCACCGGTCCGCGCATCCAGCGCAAAGAAATTCCCCTCTCGACCTCCGGAGAAGAGCAGATCGGAAGCGGTTGCGAGGACGCCGCTCTCCGTGTAATCGACCATCTTGAAATCCCACTTCTTTTCGCCGGTCTTCGGATCGATCGCTCGAACTGCGCCGTAGCCCTCGGCCTCCGTCCGAAACGGCGCGGCCGCAGGACGGCTGGCACCACCGCGGGCGGGGGGCGGCGCCCGTCCTGTGTACTTCCGCCTCTCGCTCCACGGCGGGACCTCCGCCTTGGTGGAAATGACGGAGTAGTTGTCCCAGACCGAAACGTAGAACAACCCGGTTCGCGGACTGAAGGAAGGCGAATACCAGTTCGTCCCGCCCTGCGTACCGGGCTCGATATACGTCCCTTCCGCACTTGGTCGTGCACGTGGCGCTCTGATCGGCCGCCCATTGTCCTCGAAGCCGAGATTCCAGTTCTGCCTCACGAACGCCTTGCCTGAGAGAAACAGTCCGGTCATCCGGTCGAGCACGTAGAAGAAGCCGTTCCGGTTCGCCCACAGCATCACCTTGCGCGGCCTTCCCTGCCACTCGAGATCGGCGAGCACCGGCACCTGCACCGCATCCCAGTCGAACTCGTCGTTCGGCGTGAACTGGTAGTGCCACTTCAACTGGCCCGTATCGGCGTCGAGCGCGACAACGGAGTCCGAGTAGAGATTGTCGCCGGGATTCCGAGGGCCGCCATTCCACCCCGGGTTGGGATTGCCGGTTCCCCAGAAGGTCAGGTTCGTCTCCGGATCATACGAGCCGGTCACCCAGATGGGTGCGCCTCCGTGCTGCCACGAATCGCCGGGCCACGTGTCATGACCTGGCTCTCCCGGTTCCGGAACGGTCTTGAACCGCCACCGCTCGCTTCCGGTGCGCACATCGTACGCGGCCAGCCAGCAGTTCACGCCGTACTCGTTGGTCGCTGGACCCAGTATCACGTTGTCTTTGATCACGAGCGGGGCCACGTTGAACTGTTGGCCCTTCTTCCAGTCCACGAGCGTCCTGTTCCATATCGACTTGCCGTTCTTCGCATCGATGGCGATCAAATGGCCGTCGTAGGTCGCCCAGAACAAACGGTCACCGGAAATGGCCAGACCTTTCACCACCATCAGATAAGCATTCGACTCGGGCGGCACCGGATATCGGAACGTCCAGAATGCGCGGCCCGTGATCGCATCCAGAGCGACCACTTCGCTGTTCTGGACGGTGTACAACACGCCGTCCACGACCAGCGGCGTGGTCTCCATTTTGTCCGCGTACCTCGGTCGCCATACCCACTTCAACGTCATGTTTCTGACGTTCTCTCGCGTGATCTGATCGAGGAGGCTGTATCGCTGGCTGGCGTAACTGCCGCCATACGTGAGCCAGTTCTGCGGCTCGCGATCGGCGTGCAGCATGCGATCGGAGGTCACCTGCGCGGAAACAGAAACGGCCAGCAGGCAGAGAAGACAGAGCAGGAAGCGCATGTTCACTTCTCGGCTCCTTTCAACGTCGCCAGATAGCTGACAATGTCGGCGACCTGCTGCGCGGTGAGCTTGCTCTCGAACGAAGGCATCAGACCCTTTTCCAGGATCGTGTGCTCGCGCAGGTTCGATTTCAGGTAGGACTTGAGCTGCTCCCCGGCATTGATCAACTGAATGCTGAACGCGTCCTGGTTGAGCAGTCTTCCGGCGACAACGGTTCCATCCTTCGTGACGAGTCGGACGAACCGGTGCTCGGGCACGACATCGTCGTCAGGCGCCACGATCGCGCGTCGCAGCACGTCGGTCGAGCGCCGGCTGCCGATGTCGGAGAGATCCGGCCCCAGGCGCGAACCTGTTTCGCCAATGCGATGGCAGTCGAGGCATTGGCTGGACTCGACCAGCCTTCTCCCACTGGCCGCGTCGCCGCCTGGCTGCGCAACGAGCGGCAGCGCCGCGAGCATCACGACGCAGACTCCAACGGCCCGGACGTCGAACGTCCGGCCGCTACCGCGGAGGACACGGAGGACGCTCCCACCTCCTGTCCTCCGCGTCCTCCGTGGTCCTGGTTTCATAAGCTCGCCAGCAACACGTCGTAGATTCTCTGCACCGATTCGTGCGGATCGGTACCGCTCGCGACATTCGCTTCGATCGAGTAAAGCCCTTTATACGCCAGCTCTTTCGTCAGCGCGAGCGCCGCTGCCAGGTCGTACCTCGCCGGGTTCAACTTGACGTGACAGTTGCCGTCGGTCAGGGGGAACATGCCCCGCATGCCGGCGTGTTGCGTTTCCTGATCCGGGAAGTTGCCCAGATCGCAATTGGCGTAGGTCCCGGAGCCCTTGATGATCTCCACCAGGAGCACCCAGGCCGCGGGCGACGGCGAAGCTGCCGGCGCGCCCGGGAGCGGCACCGGGGCAGTACCTCCGCGAGCACCGCCGCCACCGCGGTTCTCCATGGCCACCATGATGTTCTTGGATTTGCCGTAGTCGCCCATCGCCTTCAGGGTCGCGATCGCGGCGTCCTTGTTCTCCTGAGTGGGCGCGCCCTGGTTGACCATGATGCGCGGACAACCCACCGCGACGGCGTAATCGATCCACTCTCGGGTCCGGTCGAGCGCCTGCTGCCGCAGGGCCGGATCGGCGGCGGAAATATTCTGCGGTCCGAATTCCAGATTGATATTCGTGACCTGCGAATTGATTTTCGCCAGCCGATCGCGAAAGTCTTTCAAGTACGCGGGCTCGGTCGAGGGGAAATGCGCGTGCTGCATTTCGACGTTGTGGACGCCGTACCGATCCGCGAGCATCTGCCCCAGGTCCATGATGTCGAGCGTTCTCGCCGGGTTGTCGGGCTGCGTGGGATTCTTCAGAATGCTATTGAAGCAGAGCGACATGATGGCCACGCGCCGAAGCTTCGCCTGATCGCGAACCTGCGCCCATCCACGGCGAGTGCCGGCGAGGCCGGCAGCGGCGGCGGCACCCATGAGAAATTCCCGGCGTTTCATCGCGCCCTCCCTGTCAATCTGCGTGTACCTGAATTTTCAGGGCCCCTCGCGGCCAACACTCTACTCTAGAGACATCTTTTGAAAGAACTACCGCCTGAAAGGCGGTCTCCGCGGCCGCCTAGTAACGAAGATTCGCCGCGCCCGCCGAGGCTCCGTTTTACGCGGCGGTTTGAGGCGAAGCTTCGTTACTGGGACACGGGGAGATCTCCATCGTGAGTCGTGGTCGCTTGTTCGGGGCGGCTTTCGTGTCCGCGGTGATCGCTGTGGCGTCTGGCGCGGCCCGACCGGCAGGGTTCGCAGTCCAGGCGCCGCCGGCGCCGGGGGCCGTGCACCTGCGCGAGATCGCCGCCGCGGCCGGTCTGCAGTTCGTCCACCATCACTCACCCAGTCCCGGCAAATACTTCGTCGAGAGTGCGCCCGGCGGGCTCGCCGTCTTCGACTACAACGGTGACGGCCGGCCCGACATCTTCTTCACGAACGGCGCGCAGACGCCGTCGCTCGAGAAAACGTCCGCCGTTTACGCCAACCGTCTCTATCGCAACGACGGCGGGATGCGGTTTACGGACGTCACCGACGACGCAGGCGTACGAGGTGTCGGGTATGCCATGGGGGCCGCCGCGGCCGACTACGACAACGACGGTCACGTCGATCTCTTCGTCGCAGGCGTGCGAGAGAACCAGCTGCTGCACAATCGCGGCGACGGTCGGTTCGAGGACGTGACGCGGCGGGCGGGCATCGGCGGCGGCGGCGAGTGGGCCATGGCCGGTGGCTGGCTCGACTACGACAACGACGGCCGCCTCGACCTCCTGGTCGTGAACTACGTGCGCTGGTCGCCGGACACGAATCCCTTCTGCGGCGATCGGGCCCGCAGCATCCCGATCTACTGCCACCCGCGTGTGTTCCAGGGCCTGCCGAACCGCCTGTATCGGAACCGCGGCGACGGAACCTTCGAGGACGTCTCGGCGCGCGCGGGCATACTGAGCCATGTCGGAAAAGGAATGAGCGCGGCGTTTGCGGACTTCGACCACGATGGACGTCTCGATATCTTCGTGACCAACGACGCGGTGCCCAATTTCCTCTTCCGCAACACGGGCGACGGCACGTTCGCTGAAACGGCGCTCGCCGCCGGCGTCTCCGTGCCCGATGCAGGCCGTCCAGTGTCGAGCATGGGCGCCGATTTGCAGGACTACGACAACGACGGGTGGGAAGACATCCATTTCACCGCGCTCACGGGTGAGACGTTCCCTCTCTTTCGCAACGACGGGCACGGCGCGTTCGTCGAGACCACGCAGGCGACGGGACTGGCGAGGCTGACCGTGAAGTCGTCGGGCTGGTGCTCGATCGTCGCAGACATCGACAACGATGGCTGGAAGGACATCTTCACCGCCAACTCGCATGTGAACGATCGCATCGGCGATTTCGAAGCCGTCGCGTGGAAACAACCCAACAGCCTTTTCATCAACGACGGTCATGGACACTTCCGCGACGCCACGGCCGAAGCCGGCCTCTCGACTGCCGCGGCAGCGCATCGCGGATGCGGCGTTGCCGATTTCGATGGTGACGGCCGCCTGGATCTCGCCGTCCTGGTGCTCGGGGCACGCGCCGAGCTGTGGAGGAACGAAAGCGCGCCGGAAAACCGGTGGCTGATCGTCCGTCTGGCCGGCACGCGGAGCAATCGCGACGGCATCGGCGCGCGCGTGATCGCCGGGAACCAGGTGCGCACGATGACGACGGCGTTGGGCTACGCCTCGTCTTCACATGCCGGCTTGCACTTTGGCCTCGGGACGACGACCGAGAGCGTGCGCGTCGAGGTCCAGTGGCCTTCCGGGCAGCGGCAGATTGTTGAAAACGTGAAGACGAAT
>QHWF01000629.1 GCA_003222455.1 Acidobacteriota bacterium | reverse complement strand
ATCGTGAAGGACACCACCGGGGACGAGCGCTACAACGACGTCAACTACGTCTTCCCGACCTTCATCACCACCCGCATGCCGATCGGTCTGGTCGGCCTGATGATCGCGGCCATCTTCGCGGCGGCGATGTCGGCCAGCGCGGGGGAACTGAATTCGCTGGCGACTGCGACCATCATCGATTTCTATCGTCGTCATTTCGTCACCGCGGCGACCGACGCG
>QHWF01000630.1 GCA_003222455.1 Acidobacteriota bacterium | reverse complement strand
CCCGAGTACGAAAAGACGGCGTCGATGTTGCTCTCGGCAACAAAGCCGATTGTCACCTACTGCGCGTGACACGACGAAGCGACGAGCGCCCGTGCGGCGCTCATGCTGCAACAGCGGGGCGCAAAAAACATCAGCGCGTTGACCGGCGGATGGAATGAATGGGTGAAAGGCGGCAATCCGGTAGAAAAGTAGAACTGACGCCGCCTTGGAACGCAAAGGCCGCAAAGGCCGCTAAGAAAGTACTGTATTTCTTTGCGTCCTTTGCGGCCTCTGCGTTCAATCGTGATGTTCGCCCTAGCGCGCACGTTGCGCCGCCGCCGTCGTCGCAGGCAGATCGTCGAGCACGAACCGGCACTGCGCGAACCGTGCCGCGATCTGGCCGCGTTCGTTCGTCCGCACTATCTCGCCCGCACACATCATCTGGCCAGGCGGCATCGTGCCGATTTGCACCGGCGACGAAAACATCACATCGACAGGCGTGCCCGGCGCCGTCGACACGATGGCCGGCCCGAAGAGCAGTCCGGAATCGCTGATATTGAGGACGCGGCTATCCAGCCAGTGTTCGTGGCCTGAAACGCGATAGCGGATCGGAATCCACACCTGCATGCGCTCCGCTCGATCGACGTAGGGTTTCATCATGGTGGCTACCTCAAACCGTGCGCAAATCATATACTTCGATCGATGCGATTTGCGCCGGAATATGTGACCTCCGTCCTCAACGACAATTTCGAAGATGCGAAGGAGCTGTTTCTATCGCCGCTGATGGCGATTCACTATGCTCATCTGACCATGCTGGCGGCTCAGGGCATCGTGTCCGCGGGCGACGCGCATCGTCTTCGGGAGGCTTTGGATGGCGTAGCTCTGGACGAGGTGCGCCAGGTCAAATACGACGGATCGTGCGAGGATCTCTTCTTCTACGTCCAGGACCTCATCCTTAATGCCTGCGGCGACGACGTGGGCGGCCGCCTGCACACCGCCCGCTCGCGCAACGACATCGACATGACCATGTATCGAATGCGCCAGCGGGAGCTCATCCTGGGGCTCATCGCCGCCACGTTCGAGTTGCGCCGATCGCTGCTGGATCTGATCGATCGCCATCGCGAGACGGTATTCGCCGTCCACACCCACACCCAGCGCGCGCAACCGACGACGGTCGCACACTACCTGCTCGCGGGCGTCGAACAGCTCGAGCGCGATGCCATCCGGTTGAAGGGCGCGTACGACCGCACCAATCGCAATCCGCTCGGTTCGTGCGCGATCACCGGCACAGGATTTCCGATCGATCGCCAGCTGACGTCGGAGCTGCTTGGGTTCTGCGGTCCGACGGGCAACACCTACGGCAGCATCGCCACGGTCGATTACCTGCTCGAGAGCGTGTCGGCGGCGGCCGTGCTGCTCACCGGCCATGGACGGTTCGTGCAGGACCTGCTCCTGTGGTGCACGGCGGAATTCGACTATGTCCGGTTCGGCGAAGGCTTCGTTCAGAGCAGCAGCATCATGCCGCAGAAGCGCAATCCGGTTGCGATCGAGCATGCGCGTGCGATTGGCAGCAAGGCGCTTGGCCAGGCCCAGGCGATCGTGCTCGCCGTTCACAACACGCCGTTCGGCGATATCGTCGATACCGAGGACGATCTGCAGCCGCTCGTGTTCGCCATGTTCCGGGACGCCACACGTGCCGTGAAGCTCGTCGCCGCGGCGCTGACCACGGCGGAGTTCGATGCCGAACGGCTCGAAGCGCGCGCGGCCGACGGCTGGACGACCCTGACCGAGCTGGCCGACACGCTCGTGCGCGATCAGGGGCTGCCGTTTACGAGTGCGCACGCGATTGCGAAGGGGCTGATGGCCGCGCGCGAGTGCGATGCGACGCAATCGCCCGCCGAATTGCTCGCTCAGGCGTCGCGGGAGGTGCTCGGTTCACCGCTGGCCTACTCGGATGCCGCCCTCGGGAGGATCCTGAGCGCGCGCCATTTCGTCAACGTCCGCAGGACGCATGGCGGGCCGGCGCCCGAAGAGACGGCGCGCGCCGCGCGTGCCTCGCGCCAGCAGCTCGATGACGATGAAGCGTGGTGGAACGGTGCGACCGGCGCGCTGGCGGCCGCCGAGCGCAAGCTCGCCGAGCGGAGCGCGGCGCTCCGCTCGGCGAGCGTGCGCTCGGCGGCCGCCAGCGCGCCGGTCGCACCGTTCCACCACGCTTCATCGTCATCGAGCTGCTGGCGCGAGGCACGCGCGGCGCGCGCCGTCTCTTCGGGCGCCGGCCCGCCATGCGTCCTGCGGACGTTGACGAAATGGCGCGCGCTCAGGATCCTCCCGAGGGCGGCATCCGAGTAGGCCAGCGGTGAACCGAGCACCTCCCGCGACGCCTGAGCGAGCAATTCGGCGGGCGATTGCGTCGCATCGCACTCGCGCGCGGCCATCAGCCCCTTCGCAATCGCGTGCGCACTCGTAAACGGCAGCCCCTGATCGCGCACGAGCGTGTCGGCCAGCTCGGTCAGGGTCGTCCAGCCGTCGGCCGCGCGCGCTTCGAGCCGTTCGGCATCGAACTCCGCCGTGGTCAGCGCCGCGGCGACGAGCTTCACGGCACGTGTGGCGTCCCGGAACATGGCGAACACGAGCGGCTGCAGATCGTCCTCGGTATCGACGATATCGCCGAACGGCGTGTTGTGAACGGCGAGCACGATCGCCTGGGCCTGGCCAAGCGCCTTGCTGCCAATCGCACGCGCATGCTCGATCGCAACCGGATTGCGCTTCTGCGGCATGATGCTGCTGCTCTGAACGAAGCCTTCGCCGAACCGGACATAGTCGAATTCCGCCGTGCACCACAGGAGCAGGTCCTGCACGAACCGTCCATGGCCGGTGAGCAGCACGGCCGCCGCCGACACGCTCTCGAGCAGGTAATCGACCGTGGCGATGCTGCCGTAGGTGTTGCCCGTCGGACCGCAGAACCCAAGCAGCTCCGACGTCAGCTGGCGATCGATCGGAAATCCTGTGCCGGTGATCGCGCACGAACCGAGCGGACTGCGATTGGTGCGGTCGTACGCGCCCTTCAACCGGATGGCATCGCGCTCGAGCTGTTCGACGCCTGCGAGCAGGTAGTGTGCGACCGTCGTCGGTTGCGCGCGCTGGGTGTGGGTGTGGACGGCGAATACCGTCTCGCGATGGCGATCGATCAGATCCAGCAGCGATCGGCGCAACTCGAACGTGGCGGCGATGAGCCCCAGGATGAGCTCCCGCTGGCGCATTCGATACATGGTCATGTCGATGTCGTTGCGCGAGCGGGCGGTGTGCAGGCGGCCGCCCACGTCGTCGCCGCAGGCATTAAGGATGAGGTCCTGGACGTAGAAGAAGAGATCCTCGCACGATCCGTCGTATTTGACCTGGCGCACCTCGTCCAGAGCTACGCCATCCAAAGCCTCCCGAAGACGATGCGCGTCGCCCGCGGACACGATGCCCTGAGCCGCCAGCATGGTCAGATGAGCATAGTGAATCGCCATCAGCGGCGATAGAAACAGCTCCTTCGCATCTTCGAAATTGTCGTTGAGGACGGAGGTCACATATTCCGGCGCAAATCGCATCGATCGAAGTATATGATTTGCGCACGGTTTGAGGTAGCCACCATGATGAAACCCTACGTCGATCGAGCGGAGCGCATGCAGGTGTGGATTCCGATCCGCTATCGCGTTTCAGGCCGCTGCTGTGGATCGTCGGGCGCGTCTTTGACTAACAAACAACAACGCATGACGACCGACGGCGGGCCGAGCAAGCTCGGTCCCTGCCATGACGGCGGGCCTGACGACCAACAACGAACGACTGACGTCTGACGACTAACGACCCCGATGCGTTCGCTTGATTGGGCCATCGTTCTTGCCTACATCGTGTGGGTCGTCGTCGATGGCCTGCGTCGTGCGAAGGGGACCGACAAAATCGACGGGTATTTCGTCGCGAACCGATCGCTGCCGTGGTGGGTCGTCGGTCTGTCGGTCATGGCGACGCAGATGAGCGCGGTCACGCTCGTCGGCACGACCGGTCAGGCGTATCTGACCGGGCTGCGGTTCATCCAGTTCTACTTCGGCCTGCCGCTCGCGATGATCATCCTCTCGGTGACTGTCGTGCCGTTCTTTCACCGCGCGAAGGTCTTCACCGCGTACGAGTACCTCGAACAGCGGTTCGATGTCCGGGTGCGGACGTTGACCGCAATGCTCTTCCTCGTCGGCCGGGCGATGTCGCTCGGGGTGACGCTGGCGGCGCCGGCGGTGGTCATTTCCGCCATCCTCGAATGGTCCCTGCCGATGACGGTCCTCATCATCTGTGTCCCGATGATCGTGTACACGAGCCTGGGCGGGGTGCAGGCGGTGGCGTGGACCGACGTGAAACAGATGGTCATCATTGTCTCGGGCATGGCCGCCGCGGTCGTCATCCTGATCCTCGGCATCCCGCGCGACGTCGGCCTCGGCCCGGCGCTCCACATGGCCGGCGCGACCGGGCGGCTGCGCGCGCTCGATTTCCGCTTCGACCTGCGCGAGACCTACACCGTGTGGTCGGGACTCATCGGCGGGTTGTTCCTGATGCTCGCGTACTTCGGCTGCGACCAGAGCCAGGTGCAGCGCTACCTGACCGCGAAATCGATCGACGAAGCGCGCTCGTCGCTGATGATGAGCGCCTACGTGAAAATCCCGCTGC
>QHWF01000632.1 GCA_003222455.1 Acidobacteriota bacterium | reverse complement strand
CTGTTTGATGCCACGCTGCCGGACCTTGACTATCCCCCACCCCGGCCGCGAGCGCGATTCGCGCACGTCGAGGACCTCGCTGTCGGCGTACAGCGTGTCGCCCTCGAACAGCGGGTTCGGGAGCGTGATCTCGTCCCAGCCCAGCGCGAATCCGTTCTGACTCGTGTGCGGGACCATGAGTCCCGTAACAACGCCGATGCTCAGGATGCTGTTCACGAGCGGCCGGCCGAACTCCGTCTGCGCGGCGTAGTGCTGGTCGATGTGGATGGGGTTCGTGTTGTTGGTCATCAGGGAGAACCAGATGTTGTCCGCCTGCGTGATCGTCCGGCCGGTCGACGAGCGATGCACATCGCCGACCTTGAAGTCCTCGAGGAAGGGGCCATCGGTCACGAGGGCGGATGGTAGACGGACCGTCAGGCGGCCCCCGAGACCGCTCCCTCTGAGATCGTGAGTTCAGGTCGGACCCCCGTTCCGGACAGCTGTCGGAGCCCTGCATGCACTTCACAGTGGCAGTTGGCGCAGAGCATCACGCACTTCGCGAGCTCGCTCACGATCTGAGCCCAGGATCGACCCATCCCCCCAGTGGCGATCTCGAAGTCTTTGGTGCGTGCGTCTAGGTGATGAAATTCGAAGACGGTGGCGGGGTAGCGGCGATTGCACCCGAAGCAGACGTCGCCGAAGCACTCGACCGCACGACGTTTCTTTTCTCTTCGCAGTTCGGCAGGCCGTCCACCTGTCTCATCGCGTATGTGCCGTAGGCGATGGCAGGTCGCGCAGAGGAGGACGCATTTTGCGGCTTCGGCTTTCAGGCGGTCCCATGAGCCACTGAAGTTCGCCAGGGTGAAGCTCTTTGTCTCGGGATCTAGATGATGAAATTGGAAGGCTTCGATACAGGCCGCGTAGCCGCAATCGACGCAGGCGCCACCTTGTGCTGTTATGAGTGCGGCTTTACGTTCGCGACGTCGTTTGCGCAGGGACCGGCGAAACGACTCAGTTCGCCTTCTGCGCCGCTCGGCCGCCAAATCCAGCGTCTGGCCGAACGGGAACTTGGATGTGTTGTGCCTGCCGAATGGCGAGCATTCAAGACAGAAGCGCCTCCGGTACAACGACCGAAGCTTCCCCTCAATCACCACCTTCGCCGGAAACTCACGCTGACAAGCCTGGCACTTGAGCAGGCGTAGTCCGCGGATGACGGGGCGCCGCGGCTTTCGAAGAGAACGGAAGGGCCGGCAATTCACGCATCGGTGGCGGCCGCGAAGATCCCGTCGCTTCCCATCAATTACGACAAACCGAGGAAATTCGGAGTCACATGCCTGGCACCTGAGCACGATGTGAATCGAACATTGGTTCTAACGTCGCGTCAAGACCCTTATCAACGCCCGGCAGATCTGCTCCCCGGGGAGGATTCGAACCTCCAACCTACTGATTACCCGCTCCCCGAGGTTTCCCTCGGACGTGGACTATCTCATCGCCATCGCCTTGTCGGCCTTAGGCGCTGGGCGCTTAGTCTCTGAACCTTCCCGAGGCGTCCCTCGGGCTTGGCTGCGGATTGCCATCGCGCTCGCGCGCATTAGGTTTCCCGCAATTCACCCAGTTCCCACTCTTGGGTTTCCCCAAGAGGCTGCCACCATTTTTGGACAGTCAGCCGCGCTACCCTTGCGCCACCGGGGAGTGTGCACTGGATTCTACGGTATCGAGTGAGTCGCGAATGCCCATCTAGCGCATGTTCGCCGAATCGTTCGCCGTATCCAAAAGCGCGTGACCCGCGACAGCACTCACGGCGTCCGACGCGATCCAGGATCGCGTGGGTCTCAACATCGCGTCCCGCCTCCTCTGGCTCGGCGTCATCTTCGACATCCTCGCGTTCGGCTTCGGCTTCGAGTGGGATCGGCGCTGGCACGCGACGCATCCGTTCGAGGACTTCTTCTCGCCGCCGCATATCTTCGCGTATTCGATGCACGGCTGCGCGACGCTCACGCTCACCTATATCGCCTTCACGCCGGAGCTACGCCGCTGGTTCGGCGACGCGTTCGCCCCGCCGCCCTTCCCGTTCCCGGTGCCTGGTCCGATCGCGCTCGCCGGCGGTGGTTTCGTTGTGACCGGGGCCCGCCGGCTTGTTCGTCGGCTTCCTGCTCTTTTCGAGCTCCTCGAACGCGTGCCGGCCGTTCATGAACAACCTCAGCCCCGAGGTGGTCCACTATGTCGCGAGCATCCCGGTCCTTGTGGCCTAGCCGGCGTTCCGGCACACCGCGCGCATCTATCGGGCGTGCGATATCACGCGCTTCAGCCCGCTCTTCGTGCCGCTCGTCGCGCTCGGCGCCGGCTTGGTCTTCGGGCTGCTGCGCCGCTTCGACCCGCGCGCGCTTCTGGTCCTCGGGCTGGGCGCGTTCCTCACCTACACGACGACGTATGTCCCGCTCATCGTTTCCGCGATCGCTCTCGCCGTGCGCGGGACGGCGACGGTAGGCTGGCGCAGGTGGGCCTTCACAGGACTGCTCTTCGGCATCGCGACCGCGATCATCTGGGACCATCCACTCACGTTCAGCGGTGCGCTCCTCGCCGCCCCGCTGATCGTCGTCGGGACCGTTGTCGCCGAGCCGATCTGGCGGGTCGTTGAGCGCCCGACGCGCGGCCGCGTCCTCACGTTCGTCATCCTCGCCCGGATCTGCGCGCCGGCGCTCACCGGCGTCCTCGACCTCGCGCTTCGCTCGCGCGCTCCGTAGGCTCGAGCCGCGCGCGTTCCTCCGCGGCGTCGTCGACACGACCCGGGCCGGGCTATCGCCGGCGCTCTCGTCCTTCCGCTCAACGACTTACTCCTACATGGCGCAACTGTGGTTCGGCAATCCACAGCTGCATTACGAGGTATGGATGCGGAGCCGCATTGGCGTGATCGAGCTCGGGCTCCACTTCGAGGCCGATCCGCTCACCAACGCGCGTCTGCTGGCCGCGTTCAAAGCGCGGGAGCGCGCGATCGGCGATGAGCTCGGCGACGATGCGCGTATCGAGACCTGGGACAAGGGATGGGCGCGCATTTGGGAGCCGGTCCCGCTCGGCACGCTCGACGACGAATTCCTCGAGCGCCTCGCGTCGCGCATGACGGCCTACATCACCGTGCTCGAGCCGATCCTCCTCGACGAACTACCGTCGGACGTCGCGTGGTCGGAGCCACGCGGGCGAACAGCTCATCGCGCTTCCACCGGAGCGCGCGCGAAGCAGCGCCGGTAGAACTCGAGCGTCCGCTTCCACGAGGTGCAGGCTTGCTCGTAGCCCGGCGTCTTGGGGTCATCGAGCGAGGCCTTGAGAAAGCCGTGGCCCAGGCCGGGGTAAATGTGGAACTCATGCTCGACACCGGCCTTCTGCAGCGGGGCACGAAGCTTTTCGACGTTGTCCATTCCCGCGCCGGCGTCCTGGTCGCCCCAGTGGCCGAGGATCGGTCCGCGCATCTTCGGTGCGAGGTCGATCGGCGAGGCGTCGGTCCGCGCGTCGGCAGGGAAGCCGTAGTAGGAGACCGTCGCCGCGATC
>QHWF01000090.1 GCA_003222455.1 Acidobacteriota bacterium | reverse complement strand
GGAGCACGGTGCAATGACAGCCACCCTAGCACCTCCCCGCGTCAGTCCCAAGCACTCTAGAGCGTCGATTCCCAGCACGCTGGAGCGTCAGTGCCAAGCACGCTGGAGCGTCAGTGCCAAGCACGCTGGAGCGTCAGCGCCAAAGCACTCTAGAAGCGCCAGCGCCAAAGCACTCTAGAACGTCAGCTCCCAAACACCCTTGACAGGTCGCGAGTGACAGTTGAGAGTTGAGGGTCGATGCCGCCAATCAAACGTACGAAGTTCAAGCTTGTCCCCGAGCAGCTGCTCGAAATGTTTTACTGGCTCAAGCTGATCCGCGCATTCGACGAGCGGCTCAGCGTGCTCGTCAAGCAGGGCAAGGTGCGCAGCGGCGTCTATACCGGAATCGGACAGGAAGCGATCATTGTCGGCACCTGTTACGGGCTGCGGCGCGACGACTACATCTGTCCGCTGCACCGCGACCTCGGCGCGTTTCTCATGAAAGGGGTCGAGCCCGGGATGATGATGTCGCAGATGTTCGGCAAGACCGCCGGGTTGTCGAAGGGCCGCGATTCGGCGCTGCACAGCGGCGTCCCCGACCTGGGGATTTTCGGCAATACCAGCATGCTCGGCGCGAACCTCCCCGTCGCTGCCGGCCTCGCCTTCACCTACAAGATGGAGAAGACCGACAACGTGGTCATCGCCTACTTCGGCGAAGGCGCGAGCAACGTCGGCGACTTCCACGAAGCCCTCAATTTCGCCGGCGTGCACCAGCTTCCCATTGTGTTCGTCTGCGAGAACAATCAGTACGCCTACTCGGTGCCGCTCGAGAAGAGCATGGCGATCGACGACGTGGCCGTTCGCGCCGAGAGCTACGGATTCGACGGGGTGGCCATCAACGGCAACGACGTGCTGGCCGTGTATCAGACGGCGCAGGGTGCGCTGGCGCGCGCGCGGACCGGCGGCGGGCCGACCCTGATTGAATGCAAGACCTACCGCTGGCACGGGCACTCCGAGCACGACAAGGCGTTCTACCGAACGGATGAAGAGCTGGCGATGTGGAAAAGCCGCGATCCGATCCCGACGTTCACGACGTATCTGCGCGAGCGTCACGTGCTCGACGAGCAGAAGCTGAACGACATCGAGGGACGCGTCAGATCCACCATCGACGGGGCAGTGGAGCTCGCGATGCATGCGGCGGATCCCGTGCCTGAGGATGCTGTTACCGACCTGTATGCGTAGGACGGCTTGTCACGAAGGCACGATGAAACACGAAGCGCACGAAGAAGATCACCTTTGTACAGTAAAGATGCTTCGTGGCCTTCGTGGATCTTCGTGTTTTCGTGAAAGGCTGTCGTTTTGAGCAAAGAACTCTCGTACCTGGACGCGATCCGTGAAGCCCTGCTCGAAGAGATGCAGCGCGATCCCAAGGTATTCGTTCTTGGCGAGGATGTCGGCGTGTATGGAGGCGCGTTCGGCGCGACGCAGGGCCTCTACGAAGCATTCGGGGAGATGCGCGTGGTCGACACGCCGATCTCGGAATCGGCGATCGTCGGCATCAGCATTGGCGCGGCGCTGCGGGGATATCGTCCCGTCGCTGAGATGCAGTTCGCCGACTTCATCTCGTGCGGGTTCGATCAAATCGTGAACCAGGCCGCGACGCTCCGGTACCGCTACGGCGGACGGGCCTCGGTGCCCATCGTCGTCCGTGCGCCGAGCGGCGGGAACGTCGGCGGCGGCCTGTATCACTCGCAGAATCCCGAAGCCTGGTTCGTGCACCGGGCGGGTCTCAAAGTTGTCGCGCCGTCGACGAGCTATGATGCCAAGGGGCTGCTGAAGGCTGCCATCCGCGACGACAACCCGGTGATCTATTTCGAGCACAAGTATCTGTACCGCCGTGCGAAGGGCGCGGTTCCCGAGGGCGACGCCATCGTGCCGATCGGTGTTGCCGCGGTGCGCCGGGACGGCGCCGATGTCACGCTGATTACGTACGGAGCCATGGTGATGCCGTCACTCGAGGCCGCCGATCGCCTGTCGAAGGAAGGGGTCGAAACCGAGGTGATCGATCTGCGGACGTTGATGCCGTACGACAAGGACGCCATCTTCCGTTCGCTGGAGAAAACGAATCGGGTGCTGATCGTGCACGAAGACGTGAAGACGCTCGGCATCGGCGCGGAGCTCTCGGCGGTCATCGTGGAGGAACGGTTCGAGCATCTCGATGCCCCGGTGATGCGTCACACGTACCCGGATACCCACCAGCCGTTCGCCCAGGTGCTGGAACAGGCGGCCCTGCCGAATGCGAACACCATCGCGGACGCCCTCCGCAGGCTCGCGGCGTACTGACGGATCCCTTCCGCCCGCTCCTGCCGGATGCTTAGCCCACGAAATGCAACCACGAAGTCACGAAGACACGAAGAACGCACGAAGAAGCATTAATAGGGTTTCTTCGTGGTTTCGTGTCTTCGTGGCAAAAAATGTAGCAACCACCAAGGATGCCGAGATTCGTGTCCTCGGTCGTGGGTTGTCATTACTCAGATGCGCTCCTATCCCGCCGGACCGCGAAGATCGCCGCCAGCGCGTCCTCGGCGTTCGCGAACCGAAACGTGAATCCGAGGCGTTGCGCTTTGGCCGGCAGCGCGCGCTGACCCGACAGCAGGAGCGCGTCGGCCATTTCGCCGAGTAACAGCCGAAGCGCAAATGCCGGCGCGGGCATGAAGGCGGGCCGGTGCATCGCCCGGCCCAGCGCGCTCGCGAATGTGGCGTTCGTGACCGGATTCGGCGCGGTCGCGTTGACGGGTCCGGCCACCGCGGTCGCGGTGATGGCCCAGCGGACGAGGGCGACCCAGTCGTCGCGGTGGATCCACGGCCAGTACTGACGTCCCGATCCGACGGGACCGCCGGCGCCCAGTCTGAACGGCGGCAACATCTGCGGCAAGGCGCCGCCGTCTTTTCCCAGCACCAGGCCGGTGCGCACACAGACCAGGCGCGTGCGGTCGCTGGCCGCGCGCGCCGCCTCCTGCTCCCAGTGCACGCAGACACCCGCCAGGAAATCGGCGCCTGGCGGCGCCTCCTCGGTGACCGGTTCGTCGCCGAGTGGACCGTAATATCCGACGGCCGATCCGCTGACGAATACCGGCGGCGGAGCCGACGCGCCGCGGATGGCGGCCACGAGGCTGCGGGTCGCCCGCACGCGGCTGTCGAGAATGCGCGTCTTCTGTGCCGCGGACCAGCGCTTGCCGGCGATGGATTCCCCGGCCAGGTTCACCACGGCACCGGCGCCGTCCACCTCGCTGGCCCATGGGCCGGGCTCACCGGTGGGCGCCCAGGCGACCGGCCGGATGCGGCCAGGCCGGGATGTCGCCGCGTGTTGGCCGCCGCCCGGGTGACGCGTGAGGACGACCAGGTCGTGCGAGTCGACGGCGAGGGCCGTGGCGAGTGCCTGTCCGAGAAATCCGCTGCCGCCGGCGATGACCACCTTCATGCGAAGCCTCCATTCTCGAACAACACACCACTCACCGTGGGGTCCGGCTTCCCGCCTTCGCTTCGCTTCGGCGCGGCGCGCCGTAGCGCAAAGCGCGGAGGCGGCAGCCGGCTTGGAAGACATCCGCCTGACCACCCTCGCGCAAGGCTACGGTGGTCCGCCGTAGCTTCAGCGAAGGCGGCAGGCGGACGCCACGCGCGATTTTTTCACAGGCGGACGCCGCGAGATCGTTCGCCTGCACTGACGGTCTACGCGCCGTCGGCGGCGATGGCGTGCGTGCGCTGCAGCGGCCCACCGTTGCTCGACCGGCGGCGCCGCGCGTGCGGCGCCGAGACTTGACAGCCGCATCGGCTTTCAGTTAACTAACTAGTTAGTTTTCTATGGCCCGCCGCCGCCGCCGCGTGTCGCCCGAGCAGATCCTGCATGCCGCCGCGCTCGAGTTCGCCGAGCGCGGCTACGCCGGCGCCCGCGTCGACCGCATCGCCCGCCGCGCCGCCGTGAACAAGGCGATGCTCTATTACCACTTCACGAGCAAACAGCAGCTGTACCGCACGCTGTTGCGCCAGATGTTCAGCCGCGCCGCCGAGCGCCTCCAGGCCATCGCCGGATCCAACGCCGCGCCGGCGGCGAAAGTCGATCGCGTGATTGCCGCCATCGCCGCGGTCATCCAGGAGCACCCGGTCTTCCCGTCGATCATGCTGCGCGAGGTCGCAGAGGGCGGTGCCCATCTCGATCGCGCGACCTTGCTCGCGCTGGCATCGGTCCCACGCGCCGTCGCCGCCATCGTCGAGGAAGGCGTGGCCAGCGGCGCCTTTCGCGCCGTCCATCCGGTCTTCGCCTATTTCAGCGTGCTCGCGCCCATCGTCTTCTATCTGGCCGGCACGCCGATCCGGAAAGAACTCTCGCACCTCCATGTCATCGATCTGCGCGCGCTCTCGCCGGCGGAGTTCGTGGCTGCCATGCAGGACGCGGCGCGCCGCTCGTTCGCGCGCGATCGGCGAGTGAGGCGGGCATCATGAAGTCCGTGTGTCAAACCCCGCAGGCTTCGCGAATATTCCTCGCCGTCGCGCTCGCGGCGGCGGGCGGCTGCGCCGGGAAGCCGCCTGCCGATCGCGTCCGCGCCTCGGGTCAAGTCGAGGCGACCGATGTCAGGGTCGCCGGGCAGGTCGCCGGACGGGTGCTCGAGCTTCGGGTGGACGAAGGCGATCGCGTGAACGCCGGCGACGTCATTGCCCGGCTCGACACCGCCGACGCCCGGCTGGCGCTGACTCGCGCGAATGCCGAGCGTGCCCAGGCTGATGCGCAACTGCGGTTGCTGCTGGCAGGTTCGCGGCCCGAAGACATCCGCCAGGCCGAGGCGCAGGCAGCCGGCGCCGATGCCGACGCGCGCGCGGTCGAAGCGGAGCTGGCCGCGTCAGCCGCGGACCTGGATCGCTTCGAAGCGCTGCTCGCGTCGAGCTCCGGTTCCCGCAAGCAGCGCGACGATGCGGTCGCGCGACGCGACGTGGCGAGGGAACGGCTTCAGGCGGCGCGCGATCGTGTGCGCGCCGCGCGCGAAGCGGTCACACGGCTGCGGGCCGGCGCGCGGCGCGAAGACATCGATGCGGCGCGCGCACGCGTCGCCGCCGCGGCGGCGCAGATTGCGACGTGGGAAAAGGCCGTTGCCGACGCCACGATCGCGTCTCCGCTCTCGGGAATCGTGACCGAAAAACTTGTCGACGTCGGCGAGTTGCTTCAGCCCCGCGCGCCCCTTGTGGTCGTCACCGATCTCGATCATGCGTGGGCCAACGTCTACGTCGACGAGCCGTTCGTGCCACGCCTGCGTCTCGGCCAGTCCGCAACGGTGTTCACCGACGCCGGCGGGCCGGGCGTTCCTGGCACGGTGAGCTACATCGCATCGAAGGCCGAGTTCACGCCGCGCAATGTGCAGACGGCTGCGGATCGATCGAAGCTGGTCTACCGCGTCAAAGTCTCGGTGAACAACGCCGCCGGCGTGTTGAAGACGGGGATGCCGGTTGAAGCCGACATTCCGTTCAGCGTTTCAGGACAGTAGGACATGAGGAGTGCGTCCTACGAGGGTGTCCGACTAACAGAACACCACCTTGGAACGCAAAGGCCGCGAAGGCCGCTGAGGATTACTGTCTTTTCTTTGCGTCCTTTGCGTTCAATCGTGATGTTCGCTCTAGATAATTCGACCCCGCAGGACCGGGAGATTGAACCTCCGTGTCCTCCGTGGTGCCACGGTACAGCATGACCTGGAACGCGGCGGCCGCAACGGCACAGGACGTGGCCGCCATTACTCTCACGGCGGTGACGAAGCGCTACCGCCAGACGACAGCCGTTCGAGACGTGTCGTTCTCGGTGGGCCGGGGCGAGATGTTCGGCCTGATCGGTCCCGATGGCGCGGGAAAAACGACGACCATCCGGATGATCTGCGGGCTGCTGCCGCCGGACGCCGGCACGGTGCGCGTGCTCGATCTCGATCCGGCCCGCGATCATCGCCGGCTCACCGAGTCGGCAGGCTACCTGTCGCAGCGTTTCAGCTTGTACGGCGATCTCAGCATCGACGAAAACATCGCGTTCTTCGCCGAGATTCATGGCGTGCGCGACTACCGCTCGCGGCGCGACCGCCTGCTGGAGCTGACGCAGCTCACGCCGTTTCGCGCGCGCCTGGCCGACCGGCTCTCCGGCGGGATGAAGCAGAAGCTCGCGCTCGCCTGCACCCTCGTGCACGAGCCGTCGTTGATCCTCCTGGACGAGCCGACGACCGGCGTCGATCCGGTATCACGCCGTGAATTCTGGAAGCTGCTGTCCGAGTTCCTCTCGCAGGGAATCACCATCGTCATGGCCACACCGTATCTCGACGAAGCCGAGCGATGCTCGCGTGTGGCGCTGCTCCATCAAGGCGGCCTGCTCGCGATGGATACGCCAGCCGCGCTCACTGGCTCGCTGCCGGGCACGCTGTACGAAGTGATGATGACTGAACACCGCCGCGCCGTTGCGATCCTGCGGGAGCTCCCCGGCGTCCACGACGTGCAGATGTTCGGCGAGCGGGCCCACGTGCGCCTCGATCGAGAAGATGCGGTGGCCGTGGAGGCGCTCACGAGGCGTCTGACCGATGCTGGCGTCCAGGTGACGGGGGTCCGGCCGATTGCCACGTCGCTCGAGGACGTTTTCATCGCACGGCTGCAAGAGGCAACACCATGAATGGTCGTCTGGCACGTCTGGTGGTCCTCGGCGTGGCGTTCGCGGCGCGCATCGCCACCGCACAGCCTCCGGCCCCGCCGTTGCGGCTGACATTCGAGGACGCGATTGCGCGCGGGTTGGACACGAGCCATCGCATCGCTGAAGCCGTGGCGCGAGGCGACGCCGCTGATGCCACGGTCGGGCAGCGGCACGCCGCGCTGATGCCGCAGCTTGCTGCGCAGGCGGGGTACACACGCACGAATCATGTCGAGACATTCGGCGTCCTGCTGCCCAACAACCAGTTGCGCGTCATCTATCCCGACGTTCCCGACAACTACCGCTCGCGGCTGGACCTCCAGTGGCCAATCTACACGGCGGGCCGGCTCGACGCCCTCGAGCGTGCCGCCCGCATCGAGGCGACCGCGTCGAGCGACGATGTGGCGACGGCTCGTCGGGATCTGGCGCTCGAGATCGCGCGCGCCTACTGGGCGCTCGTCTCCGCAACGGCGTCGGTGTCCGTTGTGGAGGAATCGGTCAGACGCGTGGACGCGCACCTTCAGGACGTACGCAATCAGCTCGCGTCCGGTCTGGTGCCGCCGAACGACGTCCTGACCGTCGAAACGCAGGAATCGAGACAGCGGATGCTGGCGATTCAGGCACGAGGCAACCGTGATGTCGCCGCGGCCGAACTGGCGCGGCTCGTCGGCATCGCACCAGGCACGGCCATCGAAGCGGCGGCGGATCTGGAGCCGCCGCCGCCGGAGCCGATCGCCATCGAGGCGCTCGTGGATGCCGCGAAACAGCAGCGGCCCGAACGCGCAGCGCTGGTCAAGCGCGTCGAAGCGGCTGCCGAGCGCCGCCGTGCGGCTGCTGCCGGATTGAAGCCGACGATCGCCGTGGGCGGCGGGGTTGATTATGCGCAGCCCAACCCGCGGATCTTTCCGCGCGAAGCACGGTGGCGGACGTCGTGGGACGCCTCCGTGAACGCAAACTGGCCGCTCTTCGACGGCGGCCGCGCGCGTGCCGACGCCGCAGAGGCCGGCGCCCTCGCGCGGGCGGTCCAGGAGCGGCTGGCGGATCTCGACGCGGCGCTCGCCGTTGAAGTCCGCCAGCGCGTCACCGAGCTGGACTCGAGCCGCGCCGCCATCGACGCGGCGGCCGACGCGATTCGCAGCGCCACGGAAGCCCGGCGCGTCGTCGGCGAGCGGTTCAGGGCCGGCGTGGCGACGAGCACCGACGTCCTCGACGCGCAGGTGGCCCTCCTTCAGGCGGAGCTCGATCGGACGCAGGCGATTGCGAATGCGCGTGTGGCGCGCGCCCGTCTCGATCGGGCGCTGGGCAGATGAGCGCGATCAGCGTGCACGATCTGACCAGGCGGTTCGGCGATTTCGTCGCCGTCGACCGCCTCACGTTCGAGGTGCGCGAAGGGGAAATCTTCGGGTTCCTGGGCAGCAACGGCGCCGGCAAATCGACGGCCATCCGCATGATGTGCGGGCTGTTGAAACCGAGCGGCGGGACCGCCACCGTGGGCGGAATCGATGTCGGCCGCGATCCCGAGGGCGTCAAGCGCCGCATCGGGTACATGTCGCAGCGGTTCTCGCTCTACGAGCGATTGACCGTGGACCAAAACATCCGGTTCTTCGCCGGCATTTATGGTCTGCGGCGCGACCGGCTCGAGACGCGCCGGCGGTTCGTGCTCGAAATGTCCGGGCTTCAGTCGCGCGAGCACGTGCGTGCGGCCGATCTCGCCGGCGGGTGGCGGCAGCGCCTGGGATTGGGCTGCGCGATTCTTCACGAGCCGCCGATCGTGTTTCTCGACGAGCCGACGGGCGGCGTGGATCCCGTATCCCGCCGTGAATTCTGGCGGCTCATCGACGGTCTGTCGGCGCGTGGCGTCACGGTGCTCGTCACGACGCACTACCTCGACGAGGCGGAGCACTGTCACCGTGTGGCGATCATCCACGGTGGGCGGCTCGCGGCCCTCGGGACCACCGCCGAGTTGAAGCGCGCGTTCCACGGGCGCACGATTATCGAGGTCCACGCGGGCCGTCCGGTCGACGCGATGCGCCTGCTCGACGACATGCCGGATGTGGAAAAGACCAGCGTCTTCGGCACGGCCGTCCACGCGGTGGTGAGCATGAAGCCCGGGGAGGCCGCGCGCACCATCCGGGAACGGCTCGAGGGCGGCGGTGTGGCGGTCACACGACTCGGCCCGGTCGAACCGTCGCTCGAGGACGTGTTCCTCGACGTCGCGGAGCGCGCAACCCAATGAGAACAACGAACGGAATGAAGGCACTCGCCGTTGCACGGAAGGAGCTCCGTCAGATCGTGCGCGATCGGCGCACGCTCGTCATCCTGCTGGTGCTGCCGGTCTTCTTCCTGCTGTTGTACGGCTACGCGCTCAACTGGGACATCCGTCACGTGCGGATCGCGGTCGACGATCGCGATCATTCGGCCGAAAGCCGCTCGCTGGTGTCGGCGTTCGTCAACTCCGGCTACTTCGATCTCGCGGCGGCGGCCGACGACCGGACGATTCGAACGCTGCTGGATCGCAGCGAAGTCCGCGCGATTCTGATCATTCCCTCGGGACTTGGCCGTGCGGTCCGGACGGCAAGGCCCATTGCTGTGCAGGTGCTCCTGAACGGCGACAACGCCAACACGGCCACAACCGTGATGAGCTACGCGCTTACGATCGTCCGCAGCGAGTCGGCGCGGTACCAGCCGACCGCCGCGCAGCCGCTCGTCTCGGTCGAGCCGCGCATCTGGTACAACCCCGAGCTCCGGAGCACGCTGTTTCTCGTCCCCGGACTGATTGCCTACATCACGATGATCACCGCCGTCGTTTCCACCGCGCTGTCGATCGTGCGTGAAAAAGAGCGCGGGACGATGGAACAGGTGCGCATGGCGCCGATCGACGCGGGGCCGTTCGTGGTGGGGAAGACGATCCCGTATTTCGCCATCTCGCTGGTATCGGCGCTCGGCATCGTGATCGCGGCGATGGCGCTGTTCGGCATGCCGATGCGCGGCTCGTGGCTGGTCCTGCTGCTCGCGCTGTCGTTGTTTCTCATCGGCGCGCTCGGCATCGGCCTGTTCATCTCGAGCGTCGCCGACACGCAACAGGTTGCGTTCCAGGCCGCCATGCTCGCGTCGTTTCTGCCGACATTCATGTTGTCGGGATTCATCTTTCCCATATCGAGCATGCCGCCGTTTCTCCAGGTGGTCACGTATGCCGTCCCCGCCCGGTACTTTCTCAGGGCGCTGCGCGCGATTGTGCTCAAGGGTACCGGGATCGAGACGGTCTGGCAGGATCTGGCGGCGCTCGTCGGCTTTGGTCTCGCCGTCCTGACGCTTGCGGCGGTGCGTTTGCGGCGGCAGTGGAGCTGACCTGATGCGGCCAGAAAGCGACACGGATCATCACGAAGTCACGACGGGTACGAAGGTCACGAAGTTAATCTGTCGAACAGCTTGTTCTTCGCGACACACCGCTCATCACGAAGGCACAAAGAAACACGAAGACCACGAAGAATATCTGCACACAAACCAAGACAAAACCAAAGAATCTTCGTGTCCTTCGTACTCTTCGTGGCTTCGTGATAGGGCGTGATGGGGTGAGCGTCTCTCTCGTCCAGAGGATCTTCGTCCTTCGTGAGAAGCCGTTGGCGCGCGAGGGCTGACACGACTCAGATGAGTGGCATGCGGCGGGTCGCCGTTCTCGTGTGGAAGGAATTGATCGAGCTGAAAGAGGACCGCGATCTCTTCGGCATCGTCATTCTCGCGCCGATCCTGCAGCTGTTCATGCTCGGGTACGCGGCGACGACCGACGTGCGCGACGTGCCGGTGGTGGTGGCCGACGCCGATCGGTCGGTGGCGAGCCGCGCGCTGGTGGCGCGCTTCAACGCGTCGCCGAACTTCACGATCGTCGACGTCGTCACGAGCCCGAACGAGCTGGATCCGTATCTGGAGCGCGGGCGCGCCTGGATCGCGCTCGCGATCCCGCCCGGGTACGGTGAAGCGCTCGGGCGCGGGACGCCGCAGGCGCTGCAGGTGATTGCGGACGGCAGCGACGCCAACTCGACGAACGTCGCCATCGGGTATGCGACGAACCTGATTGCCGGCTATGCGCAGGAGCTTGGCGCCCGAATGCCTGCCGGGAGCGTAACGCCGGGGATCGAGCCTCGCGTCCGCGTCTGGTTCAACTCACGGCTGGACAGCCGCGATTTCATGATTCCGGGGGTGCTGGCGCTGCTGTTGCTGGTCATTACGACCAACCTGTCGTCCATGGGCATTGTCCGCGAAAAGGAGGTGGGAACACTCGAGCAGTTGAACGTCACCCCGCTGCGCCGCTGGGAGCTGATCGTCGGCAAGCTGCTGCCGTACGCGCTGGTCGGAATGGTGGACGTCTGTCTGGTGCTCGCGGTGGCGGTCCTGTGGTTCCAGGTCCCGCTGCGAGGGAGCGTCACGCTGCTGTTCGCGCTCACCCTGGTCTATCTGATGAGCACGCTCGGCCTCGGGCTGTTCGTGTCGACCATTTCGTCCACGCAGCAGCAGGCGATGATGACGACGATTTTTTTCTTTCTCATGCCGATGATCTACTTGTCGGGCTTCATCTTTCCTATCGAGAACATGCCCGCCGTCATCCAGCCGCTCACCTATCTGCTGCCGCTGCGCTATTACCTGGTGATCCTGCGGTCGATTTTTCTGAAGGGCGTCGGACTTGAAACGTTGTGGCCCGATGCGCTCGCGCTGGCGGCCTGGGGGATCGCGATCCTGTCGCTGGCGGTTGCGCGCTCGACCAAGCGGGAGGCGTGACGCACAATTTGAACGCAAAGGCCGCGAAGGCCGCTGAGAAACAATGTCTTTCTTTGCGTCCTTTGCGGCCTCTGCGTTCCATCGTGACCTTCGCACTAGAAGATCGAATACGCGACCCCGATCTTCACCTGAAACACGTCGGCGCGAATGCGGCGTTCGTCCTCGCCGAGCGTGCTTCGGACGGTCACGTGCGGGCGGGCGACGAGAAATCCCGTGCTGATGTTCAATCCAACCCTTTCGCTCAGATCGTGCCACACGCTGAATCCCGGTCGCACGACGAACGTATTCGACGGCTCCAGCGTCACCGACCGGGCGCCGAGCCGATCGTAGTACGCGTCGACGGCGGTTGGGGCCAGCGACATCGACACGAAGGCATATCCGGCAACAACGCTGGCGGTGAACAGCTGCCCGCCGCGGCGGTAATTGTAACCGTACCCCGCCATGATGGGTCGAACGTGCAGCTCCCCGAACCGAACCGTACTGCCGCCGATCGCCTGATCGATATCCGCCGAGAACCAGTTGAGCGCGCCCTGCCAGCTCCATCCCGTATCGCCTCGGCCGAACCGCCAGAGGAGCCCCAAGCCGTTGTGTCCGCGCACCAATTCGTCGTTGTGGCCTCTCAGCGAGAAGTTTGCGCCGAGCGCGAAGGTGTTGTCCGACTGCGCCTGCCCTTCACGTGCGCCAATCAGGACGAGCATCGCAGCCATCGCCAGGCGTCGAAGACG
>QHWF01000631.1 GCA_003222455.1 Acidobacteriota bacterium | reverse complement strand
CGCCGGATCAACCTTGCGGCGTTCCTCCAGAATGAAGCCGTCGTTGAGATAGATCGTTTCCGTGTCGTAGGTGCTGCGCGGCGAGCCGAAGAACCCCGTCTGGAATTCGTGCGACCCGGCCCATCCATCCTTGAAATAGGTCAGATCGGCCCGCAGCGTGACCTGCGACGATGGCAGGTACGAGATGGCGGCTTGTCCGGCGCTGCCGGTTCCGTCATCGAAATTGCCACCCGAGACGAGCCGACCGGTTCCGACCAGCCGGCCGCCCTGCAGGTTCGCGGCATTGTGGATCGTGATGGTCGGACCCGCTCCCGGAAAGCCCTCGTACGTGCTGGCGTTGGATCCGCCTTTGTTGTTGTAGGCCGCCAGCAGCGTCGTCGTGATTTTCTGGCCCCATACGGACGTCAACTTGCCGCCATACAGGCCGCCGCCGGTCGAATACATGACCGCACGGCTGTAGTGATATTCACGGTCACCCGTCGCAAGCAGCCGATCCTGCTGAACGAAGGCTGCGAGCTCGTGAGAAGGCGTGAGCTTCGCCGTCACCTTGCCGTACGGCTGCCAGCTTTTGGTGGTGTTGTTGAACAACGTGACATCGGGAAAGAAGGTCTTGAGCCGCCCGACTTCCTCCGCCGTGCGGCTGATGCCCGACTCGAGATCGGCGCGGCGCAGGGAGCCGAAGAACCAGACTCTGTCGCGCTTGATCGGTCCCCCGAGTCCGCCGTCGAACTGTTTCACAAGCGCCGTCGTGGGCGTACCCACTCCGGGCGACGCCGACGGGTTGCAACCCGGGCTCGGCGAACAGTTCTTCACGTTGTCGCCGTTCATGTCCTTGGACTGATACGCGAACGCCGCGGAGCCTTTGAACTGGTTGCCGCCGCTCTTGGTGATGACATTGATGTTCAATCCGACGCCCATCGGCGCTGAGGCGTCGACGCCACCGGTCTTCACCTGGACGTCGTCGATCATGTCGGCACCCATGGCGACGTAGGTGACCTGCGCGTCCTGATAGTTCGACGCAATCGCACCCTCGAGCTGGATCACGTGTGCGAAATGCTCGGTGCTGTGGCCGAAATACACCATGCGGCCGCTGCCGTCGTCGAAGGGCCGGGAGTGCACGCCGGGCGTGATTTCCAGGAAGTCGCTCCAGTTGCGACGGGCCTGAATCGGCATGTCACGCTGGAACTCGCCGGAGATGTTCAACACGTTGCTCGGCTTGCTCACTTCGAGCATCGGCGAATCGCCCGAGACCGTCACGGTTTCCTGCAGCGTGCCGATCTTCATGGTGACGTCGACCTGAAACGTGGCGCCGGCGCGGAGCAGGATCTCCTCGCGCTTGTAGCTGGCGAAGCCGGTGAGCTCGGCGGCGATCGAGTATGTGCCCGGCGGGAGGTTAATCAGCCGGTAATACCCTTCCGAGTCGGTGACAGCAGTGGCCGGCTGAATCAGCGCTGCGCTGGTCGCCGTGATCGTCGCGCCAGGCACGGCACCGCCTTGCTCGTCTTTGACGTAGCCGCGCAGGCTCCCCTGCCCGGTTTGTGCCGCCGCGTTGACGGCGACGAGAAGCAGGATCACACATGTCAGAGCGACAACTCTGCGCACCATCATGACCTCCGGAAAGGACCGGGCGCCGGAAGGCAAGTGCCGTGGACGGAGTGAAATCCCGGCTTTTATATCAGCGCCCTGCGGCTGTGGCAAGATGCCGCTGAGCTGTCGACTACGCGCTGCTACCACGGAGGACGCGGAGGACGCGGAGGTTCAATCCTGAAAACGCACAGGATTATTCCTCCTGTCCTCCGTGTCCTCCGTGGTGGAATTTCAATCTAGAATCTACAATCTTGCTTTTTCTCTTAAGGAGGGACGATGTCGCGCTCCCGCCGGATCCGATTGCTGTTCGCGGCCGTGGTGGCCGTACAACTCGCGCTCATTCCGACGCGCGCCCAATCGCCGCGCCCGATGGGCATTGTCGACTTGCTGAGTGTGCCCCGGCTGGCCGATCCACGCCTGTCACCCGACGGCCGCGAGGTGGTCTTCACGAAGAGCGACGCGGACTGGAAGAGCGGCAAGCGAATCACGCATATCTGGCGCGCGCGCGTCGACGGCGGAGCGCCGGTGCAACTGACCTATGGGACTGAAAACGAGAACACGCCTCGCTGGTCGCCCGACGGCAGGACGATCGCGTTCACCACGAAGCGCGGGGACAACGAGTTCGCGCAGGTGTACCTGTTGCCTGTCGACGGCGGCGAAGCGAAGGCCCTGACGAGCCATGGCAGCGCCGCGTCCGAGATCGAGTGGACGCCTGACGGCTCCGCACTCCTGTTCACGGCGCCCGAACCGAAAACCTCCGAAGAAAAAGAGCGCGACAAAGCAAAAGACGACGTGTACTCGTTCGACGAGAACTACAAGCAGACGCATCTCTGGAAAGTGGACGTGAAGACCGGCAGCGAGACGCGTCTGACCAGCGGCGACTTTTCGGTCACCAGCTACACTGTGTCCGACGATGGGCGGAAGATCGTCGTTCATCGGCAGCCGACGCCCCTCCTGGGATCGCGCGCCGACAGTGAAGTGTGGGTGATGAATGCCGACGGCTCCGGCGGCATCCAGGTGACGAAGAACACCGTTCAGGAGACCAACGGGTCGTTGTCGCCCGACGATGCGCAGGTGCTGTTCCTGGCCGGCGCGAACGCCAGGTTCGAGGACTACTACAACGGCCGGCTGTTCATCGCGCCGGCGGCGGGAGGGGCCGCGCGTGTGCTCGTCGGGGAGACCGACCCATACGACGTGGATCGGGCCTTCTGGTCGGCCGATGGCAGGTCGATCTTCTTTCTCGCAAATCTTGGCGTGCACGAAGAGCTGTTCGTGGTGCCGGTCACCGGCGGGAAACCGCGCCAACTGACGAACGGCAAGCACACCATCGGGAGCCTGTCGCGAATCGGCGATCGGTTCGCGTTCACGATCAGCGATTCGACGTCGGCCGGCGACGTGTGGGTGATGGCGGCGAGCGACACCGCGCCCAGACGCGTCACCCGCGTGTTCGACTATCTCGCACGCGACTTCAAGCTCGGACGGCAGGAGGCGATCCAATGGAAGGGCGCGGACGGCGCGATGGTGGAAGGGATCCTCACCTATCCGGTGGACTACCAGCCGGGGCAGAAAGTTCCGCTCGCGGTGATGACGCATGGCGGACCGCAGGCTGCGGACAAATACAGCATCGGCTCGATGTCGTACGAATTTCAGGTGCTCGCGGGCAAGGGGTATGCGACGCTGCAACCCAACTATCGCGGCAGCACCGGATACGGTGACGCATTTTTGCGCAACATGGTCGGCCACTATTTTCAGCAGGCGCATCTCGACGTCATGACCGGCGTCGACGAGGTGATTCGACGCGGGATCGCCGATCCCGACCGGATGTTGAAGATGGGATGGAGCGGCGGCGGTCACATGACGAACAAGATCATCACGTTCACCGACCGGTTCAAGGCGGCGGCGGCAGGCGCGGGCGCGGCCAACTGGATCTCGATGTACGCGCAGAGCGACATCCGCTC
>QHWF01000612.1:1853-5096 GCA_003222455.1 Acidobacteriota bacterium | reverse complement strand
GGGAGGAGCAACGCAGTCAGCGGCCGGGGCCCCCGCCGCGCGTTTTCAGCGCGGTGGGGTGGAGCGGGATGCATCGCCGGCCGAATGCAGCTGGAGTTTCACCACGGGCTGTCAAGGGACCGGCTCGTTCTTCTCGATCAAGGTTCGATGCAGCAGTCGCACGGCATCGTCGAGCGTGGCCCGGTCGATCATCCAGGTGATGCGGAACGACGAGGTGGAGACGCCGGAGATGTCGATCCCGGCGCCGATCAGCGCGGCCGAGCCGCGGCGCATGTTTTCGAACGAGGCGTTGATGCCGGCGCCGATCACGCTCAGCGCACCAAGGGTGTCGACAATGTGGACGCTGCCGCCGAATCGCGAAGCGATCGCCTCGCGTACGCGCCCCTCTTCGTGCAGGTTTTCGCGCGAGATGACGACCGCGAGGCGGCCGTTCAAGAGGTGCAGCTGTTTGCCCGCAACGCGATGATCGTCGAGGAACCCGATAACCTCCAGCGCGAGGCGGTCGGCAGGTCCCGGCCGTTCACGGGGGCCGTCGGCGGCGGCGAGGCGGTCGCCCGGCGACGTGTGCATGACCAGCACGTCGCGCTCGCTCGCGACACCGACCACCGCGCCAGGCAACCGCGGCGGGAAACGGCGCACGACCGTCCCGTCGGCGGACGGATCCGCGCCCGGCAGCGGACCGCTCGTCGCGCGTGCGTAGATGGCAATGCCCTTGTCCTTCGCAAACTCCACGGCCTGCGCGTTCAGCACCCGGGCGCCCGATTCCGCGAGCTCCTGCGTTTCCTCGTACGACAAGGTTCCGATGCGCTGCGCCGCCGGCACCACGCGTGGATCGGCCGTGTACACGCCGTCCACATCGGAGCAGATCTCACAGTAGTCTGCCCCGAGCGCCGCCGCCATCGCGACGGCCGTGGTATCGCTGCCGCCGCGACCGAGCGTCGTCACCTCGCGGCGGTACGACACACCCTGGTAGCCGGCGATGACGACGATTTTGCCGCGGGCGAGCTCGTCCTGAACGCGGAACGGCCGGACCTCGATAATCCGCGCGTCAACGTGCCGGTCGTTCGTGACGATGCCCGACTGGCTGCCGGTGAAGCTGATCGCGTCGCCACCCTGTTCGCGGATCGCCATCGAAAGGAGGGCCATGGCGATCCGTTCGCCCGCCGTCAGCAGCATGTCCAGCTCGCGACGGTCGGGATTCGGCGACACCTGTTTGGCCAGCGCGAGCAGTTCGTCGGTCGTGTGGCCCATCGCCGAGACGACGACGACGACATCGTGGCCTTCGCGGCGCGTCTGCATCACACGGTCCGCGACCTGCTTCATCCGCGTCACGTCGGCGACGCTCGACCCGCCATACTTCTGAACGACTACCGACATGGGTGTCCTCGACGGCCGCCAGGCCTGTGACAACCTGGAATCGAGACCGCTTTGCGCCGCACGGCGATGACGAGCGGCGTCGAATGGCCGCGACGACACGAAGACACGAAGAAGACAGAGCACTTCATACAAACATCAAGGATCCGCAGGCTTCGACATGAGCAACGGCGAGCGCCACCTTCAAGCAATCATCTCAGCATAAACCGCGGCTCGTCCTCATCGGGTTCGTGCCGGGCTGCGCGAGGAGCCGTTTCTCCATTTCGGAACGTGACAACGACGGGCGCATGATCGCTGGTACCGACATCCTTCTGTACCGGGCACGCGATCGCGCGCGATGCGAGCGCCTCGCTCGCGAACACGTAGTCGAGCCGCCAGCCGATGTTCCGCTGGCGCAGATTTCGCCAGGGCGCCCACCAGGTGAACAATCCGTCATTGTCCGGGTCGATCGTGCGGCCGACGTCCACCAGGCCGCGACTGAGGATCCGCTCCATTATCGCGCGCTCCTCCGGCAGTTGCCCGATCGCGCGCGGCTTCCGCTCCTTCGGGTGGACGTCACGCTCGGTACGGGCCACGTTCATATCGCCGAGCAACACCAGCGGGCGTTGACTCGACTGAAACGAGATCGCATACGCATCCATCGCGTCGAGGAACTGCATCTTGGCCCGAAAGTCCTTGCCGCCGTTGGGCACGTACACCGACGCCACCGTCAGATCGCCAATCGTCACAGTCACGATGCGGTTTTCATAATCGAAGTCCGGATGAGCGAAGGCCGGGCGCCCGGCCGAGAATGCCTGGCTCACATGAAGGGCCACGCCCGAATAGGCGCGGTCGCCATGCCAATAGCACCAGTAGCCCTCCATGTCGCAGAGGGCAGCCGGCACTTGTTCAGAGGTTGCCTTGATCTCCTGCAGGCACACGATATCCGGTCGCTCGCGCTCGATCCATTGCCGGACCTCTCCTTGTCGCGCCCGGATGCCGTTGACATTCCAGGTGGCCAGTTTCATTTCAGATTGCAGATTTCAGATTGAATCTCAGAACGCGAATTTCAGGCTGGAGACTGGATGGGGTCGAGATTTCCGCCGGATGGCAGCGTGCAGATGGCTGGAGGGTTTGAGCTTCAATTCACATCTGCTCGCACCACCTCCGCCGCCGTCGAGTGTCGCGCCCCGCTGAGCTATGTTTTCAGCCGGTGTCACGCTCGCTCGGCTGAAGGCTCGCGCCCTGTCGAGCATCCGATGGAAGGAGAGAACTCGTAGGGCGCGAAGCGTCAACTGAGCGATTTGACGTGCGCCCGGCAGACGCGGCCGCTCACACGACAAAACTCCAATCAACAACAATCTAAAATTCTGAAATCTACAAGCTACAATCTGAAAATCTGCAATCTGAAATCTGAAATTTCCTGATTTCAGTGAGATGCGTGTGCCGCCTGACGCTCGGCCGGTGGAATCGCCATCAGTTCGGGTTGCGCCGCGATGTGCGCCTGTACAATCGCTTCGCCTTTCGCCATCGCGTCGGGGTCGCCGTTGCGGTACACCGCATTGGCTTCGATGAGATCCTTCTGATGCGACGGCGTGGCGTCAATACTCTCGTAAATCGCAGCAACCGGACAGGCAGGCACGCAGGCGCCGCAGTCGATGCATTCTTCAGGGTGAATGTAGAGCATCGTCGTCTGCTCGAACTCGGGTTCGTCCTTGCGCGGGTGGATGCAATCCACCGGGCACACGTCAACGCAGGCGCTGTCCTTCGTGCCAATGCACGGGTCGGTGATGATGAATGGCATGCTCGCGTGTCTCCGTCTCTGTTGAAGTGTTGAGCTCTCAGCGTTCGGCTCTCTGTGCCAGACGCTCTCTTGCGAAGGTCGCGGGT
>QHWF01000612.1:0-1841 GCA_003222455.1 Acidobacteriota bacterium | reverse complement strand
TTGACCATCGGCAAAAACATCATCGGGTGGGGTGAGACGTGATAGCCCAGCGCCTCGTACAGCGGCCGTCCGTCCGGGCTGGCATTGAGCGCCACCGACGTGACACCTGCCTCTCGGCACCAGGTATGGATGGCGTCCATGATCGCTCGTGCCAACCCGCGCCGCCGGTGGGCCGGCTCCGTGTACACGTTGTAGACGAACGCCAGACGGCTGCCCATGTACTGCGGTCCCGGAGGCCAGGGCAGAATGGTGATGCCTCCGCCGGCGACGATCGCGGCTGAGGCTCGTCCGGATATTTCGCCTGTCACTTCCGTGACCCACGCGCGGTAGACGCCGGCCGGCATCGTCTCGGCGAGCCAGACGCGGAACGCTGCATCCAGCGCACCGGTATCGAGTGGAACGCCCATATCGGTGAACATACCGATTCGATGTCGCACGAGCGCGTCCACGTCTTCGAATGTGGCAGGACGGACACGATACCGGTCTGGCACGGTCTGCGGATTATACTGAGCAGTGCGGCACACCTGAAGCGCGAGGTGAATCGTCGCTGACCCGGACGAGCTCCCAGGAGCGTGTCCGACATTGCGCGCCGCCGGTGGAACGCAAAGGCCGCGACCTCTGCGTTCGATCGTGATGTTCCCTGGCGCACGATGCCGTGTTCAGCACCCATGGCCGATACGATCCGACGGGGACCCGAGCCGCCCGACCTCAGCGAGAAGGGCGGCATGAAGGAGGGACAGCAGCAGCGATCCGATCAGCGGCTGTTCATGCAGTTCTTTGCGTTCGGCGGCTGTGAACAGAGCCGCCCGCTGATCGAGGCGCTGGAGCCGTCGGGGATCGCCGGGGCTTTGTATGAAGACGTCAACGATCCGCGCGGCGTGGGCCTGCTGACCCTCGACGAAGATCCGGACTTTTTTCTCGATCGCGTCCGGCCCCTGTTGAATGGCCCCGTGTTTCGGCCGCTCGTGCAGAAACCCGAGTACACGATGCTGGGGCGGACCTACGCGATCGGATACGAGCCGGATCTCGTGGACGTGTTGCTCCACCGGCCCCGGCGGACGGTCCTCAATCGGGCGTGGCGATGGGCCGTCTGGTACCCGCTGCGCCGCAGCGGCCGGTTCACGCAATTAGCGGCGGACGAACAGCGCACCATTCTCGCCGAGCACGGCGCCATCGGCATTTCGTTTGGCGTCGCCGATTACGCGCACGACATCCGTCTCGCCTGCCATGGCCTCGACAAGGACGACAACGATTTCGTCGTCGGCCTGATCGGGAAGGAGTTGTATCCGCTCTCGGCCATCGTTCAAACGATGCGAAAGACGCAGCAGACGTCGCTGTATCTCGAGCGCCTCGGCCCGTTTTTCGTGGGACGTGCCGTCTGGCAGAGCCCGGCCAGCTGAACGGCTCGGAATGGCTTCCGTAGAGAGCGAACGTCCACGATTGAACACGGAGGCCGCAAAGGACGCAAAGAAAGACTGTATTCCTTAGCGGCCTTCGCGTTCCTTCGGCGTCATTAGTCGACAGGTCCTAGCGCGAGAGGTCGGCGCTCGGCGCGAACGTCTGCGGCCGGCGGTGCTTCGTCGCCTGCTCGTATGCGTATGCGATCCTGATCAGCGTCGGCTCGCTCCACGCCCGCCCGATGAAGGAGACTCCGACCGGCAGGCCGTGCACGTACCCGGCGGGGACCGTCATGTGCGGATAGCGGCAACGGCGGCGACGCTCGAGGGCGCAGGCGCGACCGCGCTCCCGCTGTCCCCGTTGACGAGATCGGGTGAGCCAAATTCCGAATTCCTAGCAGGCTGCTGAAAAACGCAGCCTGAACTTGCAAGTGTCAAGTTTCA
>QHWF01000610.1 GCA_003222455.1 Acidobacteriota bacterium | reverse complement strand
GGTGCCCGACGCGATCAGCACCGTGAACGGGTCGCCGGTTTTTCGCGCGCCGACGGCGACCCGCACGTTGTGCAGCCCGGTGCCGGCCAGCAAGCTTTTCAGCTCATCGTCGCAGAACCCGAGCCGCCGATCGCCAAGCTTACCGCGCACCCATTCTTCCTGATGGGCGCGCAGGTCGAGCACCAGCACACGGCCGCCGGGTGCGGTGATGCGTTCCGCCTCGGCCACGGCCTGCGCCGGATTGTGCGCATGATGGAGCGCCTGCGACAGCATCGCCACGTGCACCGATCCCGTTCTGATGGG
>QHWF01000611.1 GCA_003222455.1 Acidobacteriota bacterium | reverse complement strand
AAGAGCGGCGTGTTCTGTTTCGAATCAGAATATCCAAAACGGATCACGGCAGCGCTATCTTTAAGTCTTGTACTGTTCTCTTATTACCTACAGAGTCCATTAATATAATGGCGCTTCTGACCCATTTTTTCGCAACGCGATTGCAGTGTTATCGCTCGACTTTCGCCACGGCTGCGACCGCGGCGCGTCATCGATGTCGCGTTCGAACGGGGTGTGATGGAGACGATGAGAATCGTCGACCCCGGAAGGGTAGAGGAAGGGACGCGCCGTTTCGCGCACGTCGTGCTCCCTCAGCAGCGCACCGGTTCGTACCCAAGATTCGGCGTGAGCCACCGCTCGACCTGCTCGATCGACTGCCTTTTACGGCGCGCGTAGCTCGCAATCTGGTCCTCGCCTACTCGTCCCACCGTGAAGTAGCGCGCGCGGGGATTCGCGAAGTACAGCCCGCTGACGCTGGCCGCCGGCCACATGGCGGCGCTCTCGGTGAGATCGATGCCGACGTCACGCGCGCCGAGAAGGTCGAACAGCTTGAACTTCTCGCTGTGATCCGGACAGGCGGGATAGCCGAAGGCGGGCCGGATCCCGCGATGCCGCTCCGCGATGACGTCCTCGACCGACGCGGAATCAGCGATGCCCCATTCGCGGCGCGCGGTACTGTGAAGGGACGCGGCGAAGGCTTCGGCCAGACGATCGGCCAGCGCCTTGGCGACGATGGCGTTGTAGTCGTCGTGATCGCGTTCAAAGGCGCGGACCAGATCGTCGACGCCCAGACCGGCGGTCACCGCGAACGCTCCCAGAAAATCGCTCGATCCCGCGCGCAGCGACGCGCGCGGCGCAATGAAATCCGCGAGCGAGAGACTCGGCTGCCCGCGCGGCATCGCTTCCTGCTGGCGGAGCAGGTTGAACCGCGCCAGTTCTGCGGTCCGCCCACGATCACCGTACACCACGATGTCGTCGTCTTCGCTCGCGGCGGGCCAGAAGCCGTAAACACCCGACGCCGTCAAGAGCCGCTCGCGAACGATGCGGTCGAGGAGACTCTGCGCGGCCTCGTACACATCGCGGGCGGCCGGGCCGTACTGAGGATGATCGAGAATCGCGGGGAACCGTCCCTTCAGCTCCCAGGCGGTAAAGAAGAACGTCCAATCGATGTAAGGGACGAGATCGGCGAGCGGAACATCGCTGAGCACGCGGCGGCCCACGAACGGCGGATCGGCGAGCGGCTCCCGCGGCCAGTCGATTTTCAGACGATTCGCGAGCGCCGCCTCGTAGGGAAGCAGCGGCCGAACGCGGCGCGCGCCGTGCTGTTCGCGCAGGTGCGCCTGGAGCTCGCGGTTCCCGTGCTCGAATGCCGCGCGCCGCTCGCCGCTCAGCAGGCTCGATACCACGTCGACCACTCGTGAGGCGTCGAGGACGTGCACGGTCGGCGCGGTGAGCGCCGGCGCGATCTTGACAGCCGTGTGCTGCCGGCTGGTGGTGGCGCCGCCAATGAGCAGCGGCAGGCGCATGTGACGGCGTTCCATCTCCTCGGCGACGAACACCATCTCGTCGAGTGACGGAGTGATCAGGCCGCTCAAGCCGACGAGATCCGCGTGCTCGTCGATGGCCGTTTGCAGGATGCGATCGGCGGACACCATCACGCCAAGATCGACCACCTCGTAGCTGTTGCATCCGAGCACGACGCCGACGATGTTCTTGCCGATATCGTGGACGTCGCCTTTGACCGTCGCGAGCACGATCTTGCCTTTGCTGCCCTGCTCTTCCTGCCTGTCCTGCTCTTCCTGCCTATCCCGCCCTTCCTGCCTGTCCTGCCCTTCCTGCCTGTCCTGCCCTTCCTGCCCTTCCTGCCTGTCCCGCCTGTCCCGCCTCTCGCGCCTTTCACGTGCCATGAACGGCTCGAGGTAGGCGACCGCTTTCTTCATGGCGCGCGCCGACTTGACGACCTGCGGCAGAAACATCTTGCCCGCGCCGAACAGATCGCCCACGACTTTCATGCCGTCCATCAGCGGGCCCTCGATGATGTCGAGCGGCCGTGGGTACTGCGCCCGCGCACTTTCGAGATCGCGCTCGATGAAATCGAGGACCCCGTGGACGAGCGCGTGCGACAGGCGCGCCTCGACGGTGGCGTCGCGCCACGCCAGATCCTGCTCCTTCCTCGCCGCGCCGCCTTTGACCGACGCCGCGAATTCGACCATCCGCTCGGTCGCGTCGGGCCGGCGGTTGAAAATGATGTCTTCGACGCGCTCGAGCAGATCCTTGCTGATGTCCTCGTAGACCACCAGTTGCCCGGCGTTGACGATTCCCATGTCGAGGCCGGCTTTGATCGCGTGATACAGGAAGGCCGAGTGAATCGCCTCGCGCACCCCGTCGTTCCCGCGGAACGAAAACGACAGGTTGCTGATTCCGCCGCTGACCTTGACGCCGGGGCACGCGGCCTTGATGAGGCGCGTCGCCTGGATGAAGTTGATCGCGTACGCGTTGTGCTCCTCGAGGCCGGTGGCGATGGCGAGGACGTTCGGATCGAAAATGATGTCGGACGGATCGAACCCCGCCCGGCCGGTCAGCAGCCGGTACGCGCGCTGGCAGATGGCAACCTTCCGCTCGATGGTGTCGGCCTGACCCATCTCATCGAAGGCCATCACCACGACGCCGGCGCCATACCGGCGCACGATCGCCGCCTTCTTCAGAAAGTCCTCTTCGCCTTCCTTCAAGCTGATCGAGTTGACGACGGGCTTCCCCTGGACGCACTTGAGGCCCGCGAGAATCACCGACCATTTCGAGCTGTCGATCACGATCGGCACGCGCGCAATCTCGGGCTCGGTCGCGATGTAGCAGAGAAATTCCGTCATCGCGCGTTCCGAGTCGAGCATCCCCTCGTCCATGTTGACGTCGACCAGGTTCGCGCCGCCGCGCACCTGATCGAGCGCCACCTGCGCCGCCCCGGCATAGTTGCCGGCGCGAATCAGGCGGGCGAACCGCAGCGAGCCGGTCACGTTGGTGCGCTCGCCAATCATCTGGAAGTTCGAGTCGGGGCGGATCGTGAGGGTTTCGAGGCCGGCGAACTGCGTGAATTTTTCAATCGCGGAGGACACAGAGGATCCCAAGGACACAAAGGGAGAGTCCTGTCCCCCTTCATCTACCGATGGTTCCTGTGCGGCATCAGCTGGTGACGGATTTCGCGCAGTTTCAGCCGTGGATGAGTCCTTTACGGCTTCACCTATCTGTCCTTTGTATCCTATGTGTCCTTCGTGTCCTTTGTGGTAAACGCGCCGCGGCGCCATGGATTCCATCGCCCCCGCGATCGCCGCGATGTGCTCGGGCGTCGTGCCGCAGCACCCGCCCACGATGTTCAGCAGCCCGGCCTCCGCGAACTCGCGCAGCGCCGCCGCGGTCTCGTGCGGCTGCTCGTCGTACTGGCCGAACGCGTTCGGCAGGCCGGCGTTCGGATGACAGCTCACGTAACAATCGGCCAGGCGCGCGAGCTCGGCGACATACGGCCGCATCTCCACGGCGCCGAGCGCACAGTTCACGCCGACGCTGAACGGCTTCGCGTGCGCGATGCTCACCCAGAAGGCATCGATGGTCTGACCCGATAACGTGCGGCCGCTGCGGTCGGTGATCGTGACCGAAATCATCACCGGCGGCCGCGACGCCCCGTCCGGGAACCGGGTGTCGAACACGTCTTCGATGGCGACGATGGCCGCCTTGGCATTCAGGGTGTCGAAAATGGTCTCGACGAGCAGCAGATCGCAGCCGCCGTCGACGAGCCCGCGCACCTGTTCCTTGAACGACTCGCACACATCGTCGAAGCTCGCGCTGCGGAACGCCGGGTTGTTCACGTCCGGCGAAATCGACAGCGTCTTGTTCATCGGCCCGATCGACCCGGCGACGAACCGCGGCTTGTGCGGCGTCCGGGCGGTCCACCGATCGGCGGCTGCACGCGCCAGCTTCGAGGCTTCGACGTTCAGCTCGTAGGCGAGCGCCTCGAGACCGTAGTCCGCCTGCACGATCGACGTGCTGTTGAACGTGTTCGTCTCGACGATGTCGGCGCCGGCTTCGAGGTACTGATC
>QHWF01000609.1 GCA_003222455.1 Acidobacteriota bacterium | reverse complement strand
GGAGGCGCGGACTTCACTGTTGGGACGCAGGTTCGAGAATTGGTACAACGGGGCCCCACCGGTGCCGACGATGAATTCGCGGATGCCACGAACAGGATCGAAGCGCCCATCGGGATCCTGAGGGGCGAACCGTTCGTAGCTGTGGTCGTGCCCGTTGATCACCAGATCGACGTCGTATTCGTACAACGTGCGCCAGACGTCGCGCATGTCGGGGTTGTCGCCGTGACGTCCCGAGCTGAACAGCGGCCGATGCCAAATCACCGCGGTGCAGAGCGAGCGTCGGCTGGCCAACTCGCTCCGCAGCCAGAGTATCTGCGCCGACCCGGGCGCCGAGGGAATCTCGCTGTTCAGCCCGATGACGTTCCAGGGACCAACGGTGTAGCTGTAATAGCCGGCGCCGCTCGGGCCCGCGCTGTCGCCGAAATACTCGAAATACCCGCCGGCGCCGCTTCCGTATTCGTGGTTGCCGGCCACCGGCCGTGTGCGCGAAAGATGGCGGCCCCAGGTGGGCGCATAGCAGGCCTTGAATTCGGCCCTGGATCCAATGTCGTAGGCGTTGTCGCCCGCCGTAAACACCGTCCCGGGCAACCGATCGAGAACTCGGGCCGTAGCCTCGGCGCCTGACGTGCCACAGAAACCGATGTCGCCCGCACCCACGAGGACGCCGGCGGGCACGAGAGGCGAGGACACGCTCGTGGGCGTCGGACCGCCTGGTAGTGCGTCCTTTGCGCAGTACGCAAACAAGGCCGCCACCAGGAATGGAGACACCCGTCGAAATTGGCGAGGGATCGAGCGCATCCGTTGACACGCGCTTCATCGCCGGGCTCGGCATTACGGCCGAGCTGGAGCGCAGACGGATGAGCAGCCCAGGTGCTTGAGACCGCTGCGGAAGAGTTGTGCGTGTGCACACTATTTTACGGATTGACCACAAAACCGCAAGGAGAAACTGCGGAGGAACGACAATATGTTTCTGAGCGGCAGCCGTGCCTGCCAAGCCGAAGCTTGCGGACTCGCTGTCGAGAACGAAGGCTGGGCCGTGGCCTCTTACTGCTGAACGACGCCGCTGCAGGCGTCCTCGGGCGCCGAGGGATCGTCCATCCGGGTCATATCGCAGGTCACGTAGTCCGCTCGACGCTGTGCGAATTCGATCAGCGAGTCCACCACCGCCAGGAATTCGTCGAACGAGTACGGATAGACCGGATCGTCGGCGATCGCGGGCTTGACCAGGGATGTCTGGCGCTCGATTTCGCGCTCGAGCCATCCCCGCGGATCGTCCGCGGCCGGCTCCCCGGCCAGCGCCATGCACTGCCTCAGCGCGTCGAGGTACGCCTGGCGGAATTCAGGAACCAGCATCGTGCGCTGTACGAGCACGTTGGTGTCGAACCGATACGTGACGGGCACGTCCACGAAGGCCAGCGATGCGTCTTTGTCCTTCGGGATGAACTGCGTGAGGCCGCTCTGACGGAAGCGATACAGGTCGAAGTTGTTGAGGCCGGCAAAACCGACGATTCCGTCCCACTCGACCATGAACGACTCCACGGCCATGTGTTTCATGAACAGGCCCAGGTCGAGGAACCTGCCGACGGAGGCTGCGAAATTCGCGTCAGATGATTCGTTGATCGTCCGAATCATGTCCTCGACCGGCCCGTAAATGTTGGCGATGGAATCGGTGTCGCGCGTCTGCGGCTTGAACAGCGCGGCGTAGGCCTCGAGTCCCGGACCGAGATACTCGAGGCGGTAGGGATAATTCCACTGGTACTCCAGGAGGTATCCGCCGTTCTCGACGTTGCCTTCCTGGGCGCCGAACACGCGCTCGACGAACGTGCGATCGAGCGATTCGATGATGACGTACGCGCCCGCATATTCATTATTGATGTAGAGGCGCGCATGCGCCTCGCGAGATGCGGGCAGCCCCATCTTCGCGAACATTTTCATCGTCACCGTTTCGCGGACGAGCGAGCTGTCGCTGTACATGTTGTCGAGGCTGAACGCCTTGAGCCCGAGGAATTCCTGGTTCGTGATGTAACGGTTGATGTCGACCCGGAGTCCGGGCTTGACGCCGTTCCTCGTGGCGTGGCCGCGCGAGCGGATCCCGACGTTGCGAACGGTGATGCCGTTCCACGTCAGGTCGGCTGGATAGTAGGTGTCCTCGCCGAAATTGTCTTTCAACGTCTGCCAGTCGCGGCTGCTGAGAACCAGCCGCACTTCCTGGAGCGTGGCATCGTTGAAGAAATCGTCCTGAGTGGCGACAGCAGCCGTGGCCGGACCGGCCGACAGGACGAACGCGAAGGTGAGGCAGAGCCCGAACCGGTACGCCATAGAGCCGCTCGTTAGAAATGGAACTGGAGGAAGAACACGGTACTGATGAACCGGCCGCCCGTCGACGGCGAAGGGCTGCGCGCCGGATCGGCGATCGATTCCAACACCACGTCGGCTTCCAGCTTCACGTAGTGGTTCATGTACCAATTGACGCCGACAGTCGTCGCATGGTCGGCGTTGGCGAGCAGCGTCGACGCGGTCGGATAGCCGGCGAGCGTGTCGGGCGCGGACGCCATGTCGAAACCGAGCGCCTCCGTGCGAACCGCCAGCTCGATCGCACCGTAACCGCTCCGGAGCAGATCGTGCGTCGGCTCGAGCCGGCCGTGCTTGCGCTCGCCGGTCAGCGCCCAGGTCCCGGCGACAGACCACGCCCGTGCGTCGACGCCCGGCAGATTGGCGCCGTCGAACCCCATACCGCGCCGCTCTTCGGAAACCGACACGTACTCGCTCGATAACGAGAACGGCCCGCTTTCCCAGCCGGCATCGAATCCGACCCGGCGCCGGAGGCCGTTCATGTACAAACGCTCGAAAAAGATCCCGTCGCCCAGCACGGTCCGACCGCGAACGCCCAGGCGGTTGTCGAGATGGCTGTTTTCGACGCTCACGCCAATCTCGAGCGGCGCGATGAGCCGATCCGCGACACCGCGAAATGGTGAGACAACAAGGCGTGCCGCCACCGCGTCGCGTCCGCCCACCGTCTGTGACGTGCGGCTATTCTCGCCGTCACGAGCGAAGTACCCGACCTGGTATTCAGCGCGACGGTTGAGAAGCCGGCCATGGGCCATGATGCCGGCATCGCGCCCCGGAGAGAGCACGCGGGCCGCGAGTGATCGATACGCGAAATCGAGATTTGTTTCGCCGGTGAGCTCCTCGCGTCCAAAGGGAAGCTTGAATCGTCCGGCGTCAACCGCGAACGCCTTGC
>QHWF01000608.1 GCA_003222455.1 Acidobacteriota bacterium | reverse complement strand
TGCAGGCCGACGCGGGCGACTATCGCGACGTCGCCACGCGTGTCGACCGGCTTGCGAAGGTGCAAGCGCGAGGGTAGGCGTCTGATCCGCCAACTGCTCTACGTCGTCTTTTTCGTACAGGTCGGGCTGCTGCTCATTGTCCTGCCGTGGTGGCCGGCGTTCTGGGATCACAACTACTTCGCGTTCGCCTGGCCCTGGCTGCAGCCGCTGCTGGCAAACAATTTCGTGCGCGGCGCTGTCAGCGGTCTCGGCCTGGTGAACCTCTTTGCCGGCTTCGCCGATCTGGCACTCGTGTTTGCGTCACGGGATCGTGATCGGGCGACGCTTCACAACGGCCACTCGTGATGCTGTGCCTCGTCACCGATCGGCGCCGGCTCTGGCCCGGCGCAGCCTCGCTCGAGTCGGCTCGGCGTTGTGTGCTCGAACAGGCGCAGTACGCCGTCGATGCGCGCATCGATCTCATCCACCTGCGCGAACGCGACCTCTCGTCGGCCGACCTCGCCGCGCTCGCCGCCGACCTGCTCCGCCTCACGCGCAGCACCGCCACGCGCGTGGTCATCAACGACCGGCTTGACGTCGCGCTCGCCTGCGGCGCCGACGGCGTCCACCTGCGGGCCGACTCGTTCACGGTGACGGCCGCGCGGCGGCTTGTGCCGTCCTCCTTTCTCGTCGGCCGCTCCGTGCACAGCGTATCGGAGGCGCCAGCCGCCGACGGGGCGGATTACATCGTCGCCGGGACCGTTTTCCCGACGGCCTCGAAGGGTGGGGCCGGCGCCTGCATCGGCGTGGAAGGGCTGCGGGCCATCGTCCGCGCCGTGGCTGCACCGGTGCTCGCTATCGGAGGCATCAGCATCGAGCGCGCGGGAGAGGTGGCGGCGGCGGGAGCCGCCGGTATCGCCGGGATCGGGCTGTTTATGGCCCCCGAAACGGTCGCGCCTTCTTCCTGTCGCGCTGTTTCCCTGGCGGACCGTGCCGACGCCGTCCGATACCAGTTTGACAGTCGGAGGGGAGCTTCCTAACATATGCCACCTCAGGAACGAAGCTCCGCCTTAAACCGACGAGTGAAAACGCGTCACTGTGAAGGCGGACCTTCGTTACTAGCGCCGCGGCCGCTCTCGCGGCCGCGGCTAAGCAATGGTTGCACGACAATATTGACGATTTCGCACGCATTCACGCCGTGCAAGCACGGCTGGCGATGGTCCCAGACCTGAATCCGATCACGTTCGGCGGCAGGTTGCGCGAAGCGCGCGAGCGTCGCGGGATCTCGCTGCGCCAGATCGCCAATGCCACCAAAATCGCGGTGGCGGTGCTCGAGGCGCTCGAGCGCAACGACATCTCACGATTGCCCGGCGGCATTTTCGGCAGGGCGTTCGTCCGATCGTATGCGGTTGAAGTGGGGCTGGATCCCGAACGAACCATCCAGGAGTTCATCACACAGTTTCCGCTCGACTCGGTCGTTGCCGGACATCCGACGTCGCAGGTCGACGTGCACGTTGCCGTCCAGCACAACGACCGGCGCGTGTCCGCCGTGATTCTCGTGCTGCTCGTCGGCGTCGTGGTGACCGGGTGGGCGGTGTACTTCGGCGCGTGGCGAACACTGGCGTCGCATGCAGCGGCGTTCTTGACGGTGCAGTCGGCGCCGACAGTGAAGGCGCCACAGCCGCCGCCGATTGTGCGTGCGCCGGCAGCGGCGCAAGACCGAAGCGCAGCAAAGCGTGCAGCGCCGCGTGGCGACGCGGCCGCCGCGTCGCCCGAGCCAATTCCGCTGCCGGCGGCACCGCAGCCGTCCGCGGGCGGAGCCGAGGATCGGTTGACCGTGCGATTGTCGGTTTCGCGGCCGTGCTGGGTGTCGGCGATGGTGGACGGCCGGAAAGCCATCGAACGCTTGTTGGAGACCGGTGAGGACCAGACCATCAACGTGCGGCGCGAAATCGTGTTGACCGCCGCGGACGCAGGCGCGGTTGCATTGACCTTGAATGGCGAGAGCGCCAGACCGCTTGGACAGGCGGGCGAAGTCGTGACCGCGCGCCTGAGCCTTGCGAATTTCCGCGACTTTCTCACAACCCGGTGATCGCTCCCACTCCGCTGCTGGATTTCTTCAAACGCGGCGAGGTTGCACGCGACGTGCGGCTGCTCGCGGCACAGGGCGTGCTCGCCCCGCGCGCGTACGAACAGCTCGAGATTCTCGTGCTGCTGCTCGACGATCCCGACGCGGAGGTTCGCGAGACCGCGGAACAGACGCTGGGGCGGATTCCGCGGGAGGTGCTCGAAGCGTTTCTCGGTCGCTCGGACGTCCCGATCGGTCTCCGCGAATTCTTCGGCGATCGCGGCGTCTTTCCGGCTCAAATTCCGCAAATCACGGTCCCGGAGGATGAACCGTTAATCGACGCCGCGTCGGCTGATTCGCTGGAACCGGCGGACGAGGCCGGCGACGCGCGCGAAACCGGTTCGCAGACACTTGCGCAGATGGGGCGTTCAAGGGCACGCGGGAAATGCGTGCGTCGCTCATCCGCGATCCCAACAAGATGATTGCCGCCGCCGTGCTCAGCAGCCCGAAACTCTCGGACTCGGAAGTGGAGAGCTTCGCGCGAATGGCGAACGTGTCGGAAGACGTCCTGCGCGTCATTGGCAGCAACCGGGCGTGGCTGAAGAATTACGGCGTCGTGGTCGGGCTCACGAAGAACCCCAAGACACCTGTGGGCATGTCGATGAATCTCCTCTCGCGGTTGAGCGACCGTGATGCGGCGATCCTGTCGGTGGACCGCAACGTGCCGGAGGCGCTGCGAGCCGCCGCGCGCAAGCGGGCGACGCAGCGCATGGACAGAGGGTGAAATTGAAAGCTCAAAACTGAAAACTCAAAACTGAAAAGTGTTCTAACTTCTTGGTTTTGATTTTCGTTGCTTCCGCTGCCGCGCCCAGTCCGATCGCATCTGAGCCAGGCCCTCCATATAGACAGTCGCGCGTTCGCGCTCGTCCTCACTGGCCATCGATTTCAGCAAGTCGAGTGCCTTGGCGAGATCGGCGGCAATCGTGTCGCGCGTGGCGGCAAAGTACAGCCGGCGGATCTCGTTGAGTTTGTCGTCCGACGAGAGCATGCGCAACTTCATAACGAGGTTGCAGTCACCACGGAGGACGTCGAATTCGGAATTCAGAATTCGGAATTCAGAATTCGTGAACATTCAAGCCTAATTCCAAATTCCGAATTCCAAATTCTGAATTCCGTCAGGCCTGCTGCCGGTTTCGCCTCAGCGACGATCGAAATGCATCGAACGGCTGCGTGTTCAACACGTCGGATGGCCGCAGCCATCCGCGACGCGCGATGAGCACGCCCCAGCGCAGCCGACCGAATGCCAGGCGGGAGTGGCCGTCGCTCGAGATGACGAAGCGCGCCCCGCGATCACGTCCGAGCCGGGCGTGCACGTCGTTCAGATCCAGACGGTCCACCTGACAGTTGATCTCGAGGGCGACGCCGAGCCTGGCGGCCGCGTTGACGATGGCATCCACGTCGACGGCGTACGGCTCGCGCTTCAGGATCAACCGTCCCGTGGGATGGCCGAGAACGTCGACGTGCGGGTTGTCAAGCGCCCGGAGCAGACGATCCGTCATCTGCTGCCGTTCCTGATTGAAGGCCGAGTGCACCGAGGCGACGACGAGATCAAGCGCGGCGAGACAGTCGTCGGCGAGGTCCAGCGATCCGTCGGGCTTGATGTCGCATTCGATGCCGGCCAGCAGCCGGACACCAATGTCCTCGACATCCAGGGCACGAATGCGGCCGGCGTGCGCCAGCGCCCGGCGCTCGTCCAGACCGTTCGCCATCGCCAGCGACTGGCTGTGGTCGGTGATCGCGATGTATTCCAGTGGGGTGTCGCGCGCGGCCTCCGCCATCGACCGGACGTCGTCTTTTCCGTCGGTCTCGGTCGTGTGCATGTGGAGATCGCCGCGCAGGTCGGCGCGATCGACGAGTCGCGGCAGCGTGTGCGCTTCCGCGGCCTCGATCTCCCCGCGCATCTCGCGGAGCTCGGGCGGAATCCACTCCAGGCCAAGCGAGGCGTAGACGTCCTCTTCCCGTTCACCGGCGACTCGCACGTCGTCGGCGATCGTGAACAGCCCGTACTCGTTCAATTTGAACCCGAGTCGGATGGCGCGGTCGCGCAGCGCGATATTGTGGGCCTTCGATCCAGTGAAGTACTGCATCGCCGCGCCGCGGCTGTCGGCGGCCACCAGACGGAGATCAGCCTGAAATCCGCCGTGCAGGAGCACGCTCGATTTGGTGTCGCCCTGGCCGAGCACGCGTTCGACGAGGCGGTAGTCCGCGAGATGATCCATCAGGTCGGGCGCCGCCCCGGACGCGAGCAGATCGAGATCGCCGCAGGTATCGCAGCCGCGTCTGAGGCTCCCGACCGCTTCGATCGTCGCGTCCGGGGAGTGATGGCGAAGATATTCGAGGAGCGCGGCGGCGGTATCGTGGGCATCCGGCAGCAGGTGCCGGCCGGCGAAACGCTTCTGTTCGTCGAGCGCCTTGAGGATGAGGGCTTCCTTTTTGGGGCCCATGCCTTTCAACGCCCGGACGCGGCCGTCTCGCGCGGCGGCCTCGAGTTCGTCGAGCGTGCGGACGCCGAGCTCGCGATACAGCACCGCCACCGTTTTGGGCCCGACGCCCTGGAGATGGAGCAGGTCGAGGATTGTGGGTGGGAACTCTTCCACGAGCTCGCGATGAAAGGTCGTGTCGCCGGTCTCGGCGATTTCGCGGATCCGGGCGGCGAGATCCTTGCCGATGCCGGGGATCTCGCGGAGGCCGGTTTCATCCAGAAGCGCGAGCTCATGCGGATGATTGGCAGCGATGTCGGCGCTGTTCCGGTACGCGCGGATCTTGAACGGGTTCTCGTCCTTGATTTCGAGCAGATCCGCAATCTCGCGAAGAATCCGAGCGATGGCGAGATTATCCAACGCGGAGACCTTCGGCCTCGATCGCGAAATCGAGCAGACGCGCACCGCCGCCGGCGAGTGCTTCCGCGATCGCGGGGCGCGCCCGGGGTGGGCCGTAACAGATCAAACAGCCGCCGCCGCCCGCGCCGCAGACCTTCGCCGCCGTCGCGCCTGCCGATTGCGCGCGCGCGATCAGGTCGTCGATGCCTCGTGTCGTCACTCCGGGAGCGAGCCGTTTGCGGTTGTCCCACTCGGTGGCGATTTGCCTGCCGACTTCGTCCCAGTCGCCGCGCTCGAGCGCTAGCCGCATGGCCGCCGCGGTGTCGCGGATGCGCTCGAAGCAGTCGAAAATGTGGCGGTCGCCATCGATGTGTCGCTTGGTGATTTCCCAGTTGTTCGTTCCGGAATGGCGTGGCGCACCGGTGTAAGCGAGCACGATGTGGTCCGCCAGCTCGCGGGCGTCGACAGTCAGTGGCACCCGCCGGATGCCCTCGACGCCCAGCTCGATGGCGGCGATCCCGCCGTAGAGCGCCGGACGGTAATCCTGCACGCCGGTTGGGACCCGAATCGTCTGGCACTCGACGTTCATGGCCACCTGCAGCAGATGTTCGGCGTCTACGCAGCCGTGCGTCCAGTGCGCGAGGGCGCCGCAGGTGGCGATGGTGAGCGCAGACGACCCGGCGATGCCGGCGCCGGCCGGCGACTCGCCGCGTGTCGTGAGCGTCGCGTTGTCGAGTTGATAATGGCGGGCGAGATGGACCAGCAGGGAGAGCTCTCCGGCGCCGTCGAGCTGTGACCAGTGCCGCGCCTCGACGGCTCGATGCGTGTCGATGGATCGGAGCGCGACGGCGCCATCGTCGCGCGATTCGATGTGCGCGTGGGCGCGGAGGCTGATGGCCGCATTCAGCGTGAGCGCGCCATCGTGAAACAGGTAGAGCGGCCAGATGTCGATGGTGCCGCCCGCAAGATCGA
>QHWF01000607.1 GCA_003222455.1 Acidobacteriota bacterium | reverse complement strand
GAGCCGAACCGCCCGCAACCGGCCCTCGACGCGGATCGCGATCACGGGATGCGGATCAGCATCGGCCGCTTGCGACGGTGCCCCGTGCTCGATTACAAATTCATCGCGCTCGGCCACAACACGATCCGCGGTGCGGCTGGAGCCGCCATTCTGAATGCGGAGCTGATGCGCTCGGAGGGGTTGGTGTGACTCTGAAAGTGTGAAGGGTGAAGTGTCAGGTCTGAAGTCTCAAGTCTCAAGTCTCAAGTCTCAAGTCTGAAAGGCTCGAGATTCCCTGGAGAGAGGCGCGTCTGAGTAATGACAACCTGCTAGCGAGCACACGAATCTCAGCATCCTTGTGGTTGCCACATTTTTTTGCCACGAAGACACGAAACCACGAAGAAAGCCTTGAGTAGGTAGATTTTTCTTCTTCGTGATCTTCGTGGCTTCGTGACCTTCGTGTTGTTTTTGTGGTTGCATTTTGGAGTGGGTGCAGTTGGTGGGCCAGGCCGATCGGGGAGGCGAAGGAGGTCGGGTGGGCAGCGCGGTCAGCGTGGTGATGAAATTCGGCGGGACATCGGTCGCCGACGCCGATGCGATCGATCGTCTGATCGGAATCGTCCGTGGGCACATCGGGAGCAGCGGCGCGTATCCACCCGTTGTCGTGGTGTCGGCGCTTGCCGGCGTGACGGACAAGCTGATTGAAGTGGCACGTCAGGCCGAGGAAGGCGACGGCGAGCGCGCCATCGCAACCCTCCAGGCGCTGCTCGATCGGCATCTCACGATGGCCGCGACCGTGACCGTCACGAGCCGGGTGGCGCTGCTGGCATCGGTTCGAGCCGAGTTCGAGGAGTTGATTGGACTGGTGCATGCGCTCGCCGTACTTCGTGAAGTGTCGCCACGGTCGCTCGACGCGGTGCTCGCCGCCGGTGAACTGGTCAGCAGCCGCATCGTCGCGAGTGCGCTCGTGGATCACGACATCCCGTCCGCATGGGTCGATCCGCGATCGGTGCTCGTCACCGACGCCGAGTACATGTGCGCCGCCCCGGATATGGAGGCGACGCGGCGCCGGTCACAGGAGCGGATCCGGCCGATTATCGACGCAGGTCAGGTGCCGGTGCTGGGCGGCTTTGTCGGTGCGACGCCGAACGGCGTGACGACGACGCTCGGGCGCGGAGGCTCTGATTATTCGGCGGCGATTTTCGGCGCGGCGCTCGGCGCCCGCGAGATCCAGATCTGGACCGACGTGGACGGGATGCTGACCGCCGATCCGCGGGTTGTGGCGCAGGCGCAGCTGGTGCCGGCCCTGTCGTTCGCCGAGGCGTCCGAGCTCGCGTACTTCGGCGCGAAGGTGCTCCACCCGAGCACCATCCTGCCGGCCGTCGACCGCAACATTCCGGTCCGCATTCTCAATTCGCACCGGCCCGATCGGCCCGGCACGGTCATTACCGCGGACGGGCGCCGGCCGGACGGGGCGCTCACGGCCATCGCGTGCAAGCGGAACGTGACGGTCATCGACATCACCTCCACGCGCATGCTGATGGCGCACGGCTTCCTTCGGCGCCTGTTCGAGGTCTTCGAACGATTCAAGACGGCGGTTGACGTGGTGACGACCTCCGAGGTCAGCGTGTCGGTAACGGTCGACGATACGCGCCGTCTCGACGATATCGTCGATAATCTCCGCCACTTCGCCGACGTTGGTTGCGAGCCCGAGATGGCAATCATCTCGATGGTGGGAGAGAATCTGAGGTCGGATCCGGCGTTGTTCGGCCGGGCGGTCATGGCGCTGGATCGGGTTGCGCTGAGGCTCGTGTCGCAGGCCGCCGGACGCCGGAACGTCACGTTCGTGCTGCGCGACGCGGATGTCCCGGCCGCGATGGGCCGGTTGCATGAGACATTCTTCGAAGCACGGGCTCTCACGAAGTCACGAAGATGACGAAGCTCACGAAGTTCTCTTTACAAACAGGTCCTCGTGCCCTTCGTGGGTCTTCGTGACTTCGTGATGATCCGGAGGATGTAACGAGACGGTGATCCGTCGGATTAACGAGACGATGCGGATACTGCTGGTCGGTCACGGCAAGATGGGCCGGATGATCGAGTCGTTGGCGGGCGATTACGAGTGCGACGTCGCCGGTGTGATCGATCCCCAGTCGCCCGCCCATGGCGGCAATGCCGACGACGAGCGGTGGCACGACGTCGACGTAGCAGTGGATTTCACGTCGCCCGAGGCGGTGATGTCGAATGCGCCGGTGCTGGCGAAGCGCGGCATCAATCTCGTCATCGGCACGACCGGCTGGAGCGCGCACGAACGCGAGCTGCGGACCATTGCCGGCCAGGCTGGCATCGGCGTCGTCGCCGCGCCGAATTTTTCGACGGGCGTCGTCCTGTTCGAGGCCATTGCCGCGTACGCGGCGCAGCTCTTCGCACCGCAGCAGCAGTTCGGCGCGTTCCTGCACGAGGCGCATCACGCGGCCAAGAAGGACGCGCCATCCGGCACGGCGCTGTCGCTCAAGCGCACCATGGAACAGGCGGGGTTTCGCCGCACAATCGACGTCTCGTCCACGCGTGCCGGCTTCATTCCGGGGATCCACACCATCGGGTTCGACGGTCCCGCGGAAACCGTGATGCTCGCCCACTCCGCACGCGATCGCAGCGCGTTCGCCCACGGCGCGCTCACCGCGGCCCGCTGGATCCCGGGCAGGCGTGGGTGGTTTACGATGCGCGACGTGCTTGGACTGGAATAGGCCGGGTGGGCCAGGGAGGCCGGGTGGGTCGGGGAGGCCGGGTGGGCCAGGGAGGTCGAGTGGGTCGGGTTGGCCAGGGCGGTCGGGTGGGTCGGGTTGGCCAGGGAGGTCGGGTCGGCCAGGGAGGTCGGGTTGGTCGGGTGGCCAGGGGGCGGGTTGGTGGTGGTGTGAGTGGATGTCGAATGATGGCCGATGTTTTCAGGCGCCTAGACATCTTCTAAAGCCGATGTCTGTGCGATTGAGACAAGTTTTCGGCTTTAGAAGCTGTCTTAGTTGCGGCCCGAAGGGCCGCCTAGTAACGAAGATTCGCTCGCTGCGCCGAGGCTCGGTTTTACTCGGCGGTTTGAGGCGAAGCTTCGTTACTGCCGGAGAGATCCGATGAGAACGCCATTTACGGGAGTTGGCACCGCGCTCGTCACACCGTTCACGCGCAGCGGCGCACTCGACGAAGCCGCAGTGCGGCGGCTCGGCCGCCGGCAGATCGACGCCGGCGTCCATTTTCTCTGCCCGTGCGGGACCACGGGTGAGAACCCGACGCTGACCGCCGCCGAGCGGCTCCGCATGATCGAAATCCTCGTGGACGAAGCCGGCGGGCAGGTGCCGATCCTGGCCGGTGCCGGCGGCTACAACACCGCCGAAGTGATTCACGTCGCCGGCGACATGCAGAAGAGAGGCGTCTCGGGGTTCCTGTCGGTGACGCCCTACTACAACAAGCCGACGCCGGAAGGCCTGTACCAGCATTACCGGGCCATCGCCGAGAGTACGCCGCTGCCGATCATCGTCTACAACGTGCCGGGGCGGACGGGCGTCAACGTCGACGTGGCGACGCTCGTGCGCCTGGCGCAGATCCCGAACATCGTCGGGGTCAAGGAAGCATCGGGCAACGTCTCACAGATGTGCGACATCTGCCGCGCGGTGCCGTCCGACTTCATCGTGCTCTCCGGAGACGATGCTCTGACGCTGCCGCTGATGGCGGTGGGCGGGCGCGGGATCATTTCGGTCGCGTCGAACGAGATTCCGGCGGAGATGGTGCAGATGGTCGAAGCGGCGGAGCGCAACGACTTCGCCGCCGCCCGGCAGGTTCACGGTCGCATCCTGCCGCTGATGCAGATCAACTTCGTCGAGGCGAACCCGATTCCGGTGAAGGCCGCGATGGCGGCGATGGGCCTGCTCGAAGATGCGTACCGGCTGCCGATGGTTCCACCGAGTCAGGTGTCGCGCGAAAAGATCGTCGGCGTGCTCAAGGAGATGAGATTGCTGAAGGGAGCGCTCGTGTAGGAGGAACCCGACGATCGAACGCAAAGGCCGCGAAGGCCGCAAAGAAGGACAGCTTTTCTCGGCGATCTCCTAATGAAGCGGTCTCCTGGCGTTCGATGGTTGCGTTGGTTGTTTGTTCGGACACGCTCCTGGGATTCGGCGATGAGAGGCCGACAAGGATTTCTTTGCGGCCTTAGCGGCCTTTGCGTTCAACGGGCGGCGTGAGTTGATCGAACACGCTCCTGGATAGAACCGACATGCTCGAAGCCGACATCAGAAGCCTGGTTGAAGACAGCGCAGTCGCCGATCGCGATGTCGTGCGTGCGACATTCGCCCGGCTCCGCGAGGAGCTCTCGTCCGGCCGGGTGCGCGCTGCCGAGCCCGATTCGTCGAATCCGGTGGGCTGGCGCGTCAACACCTGGGTGAAGCAGGGCATTCTCCTCGGCTTCAAGTTCGGCGATGTCGTCGACGCCTCCATGGATCACGGACGGGTCGCCTTCTACGACAAGGACACGTTGCCGCTCAAGAAACCGGGACTCGCCGCGGGCGTCCGCATCGTACCCGGCGGATCAGCCATTCGCGACGGTGCCTATCTCGCTCCCGGCGTCATCTGCATGCCGCCGATGTACGTGAACATCGGCGCGTGGATAGGCGAGCAGTCGCTGATCGATTCTCACGCGCTCGTGGGCTCGTGCGCACAAATCGGCGCGCGCGTGCACGTCAGCGCCGGCGCCCAGATCGGCGGCGTGATCGAGCCGGTCGGCGCGCTTCCGGTGATTGTCGAAGACGATGCGTTGATTGGCGGAAATACCGGGATTTACGAAGGCGCCATCGTCAAGGCACGCGCCGTGATCGCCGCGGGCACGGTGTTGACCGGATCGACGCCCGTCTACGACCTCGTCAACGGTACGATCATCAGACCGGCGCCGGAGCAGCCGCTCGTGATTCCCGAAAACGCCGTGGTCGTGCCAGGCGCACGGGCGGTGAGCGGTGGGCGCGGCCTCGAGTGGGGCTTATCGCTGGCGACGCCGGTGATTGTGAAACGATAATCGAGGCGCATCGCCAGCCCGCTTGGCGCGGCAGAATGGGCCGCTTGTCACAGTTCTTGCCACGAAGACACGAAAACACGAAGAAGCACATTAGATGGTTTCTTGTTCGTGTGTCTTTCCGCCTGCGCCAAGGCTTCCGCCTTCGCTGAAGCTACGGCGGACCACCGTAGCCTTGCCCGCCTTCGGGCAAGGCGCTTCGGCGAGACCTCGACGAAGCTCGAAGAGCGGAGTCGGGCGCGAAGGTGGTCGGCGGACCGCCGTATCTCCACCCCACGGCACACGGTCGGCGCCGTGGGGACCCCGGGCTTCAGCGGAGGCTGTCGTGGCTTCGTGTCTTCGTGGTTGCATTTCGCCGTTGTGCGCTCGTGGCTGCATTTCTGCATGATGCCACTGGCAGCCGACCCTGTCGACCCCGTGAACCCCGTGAACATCGTCGCGCTCACGCGCGCGCTCGTTGATATCGACTCCACAACCGGCCAGGAGGCCGAGGTGGGCCGCTGGCTGGCCGCGTATCTGCGGCGCCTTGGATTCTCGGTGACGCAGCAGCCGGTAGACGGCGGCCGGTTCAACATCATTGCCGCGCCTGGCGAACACGGATCAGGCCGCAGCGCTCCGGCCGTTGTCCTGTCCACTCACCTCGACTGTGTGCCGCCGTTTTTTCCAAGCCGCGTCGATGGCGATCGGCTCTTCGGGCGCGGCGCCTGTGATGCCAAGGGCATTCTGGCTGCGCAAATCGCGGCTGCGCACCGGCTGCGGCGCGAGGGAGAATCACGCGTCGGCCTCCTGTTCGTTGTCGGTGAGGAGCGAGGGAGCGATGGCGCGCGAAGCGCCAACGAACTGGAGAACAGCTGCCGCTACCTGGTGGATGGCGAGCCCACAGACAATCGACTCGGCCTGGCGACCCGCGGGATCCTGCGCGTGAAGGTTCGTGCCGCCGGCCGCGCCGCACACTCGTCGTTTCCAGAGCTCGGCGAGTCGGCGATCGACAAGTTGATCGATGCCCTCGTCGACTTGCGGACGATCGAGCTGCCTGCGGACGAGACGCTTGGCCAGACCCATTACACGATTGGCCTGATTACCGGCGGCGTGGCGCCGAACGTGATTTCGCCAACCGCGGAGGCCGAGGTCATGTTCAGGACCGTCAGCGATTCGCGGGCGATCCGAAAGGCGATCGCCCGGCTCGAAGGACGCGTGGCGATCGATCATGTCCTCGAAGTCCCGCCGGTGCGGATGGTCACGTTGCCGGGTTATGACGTGGCAGTGTTTCCCTATACAACCGACATTCCGTTCCTCACCGCCTGGGGCGAACCGCTCCTGTTCGGTCCGGGCTCGATTCACCTCGCCCATACGGCAGACGAGCACGTGTCAATCACCGAGCTGCACGCGGCCGCCGACCAGTACGTCGCAATGGTGCGCGAGCTGCTGCGCCGCACTCTCAACTCTGAAGTCTCAACTCTCAACTGACATTCAGTATTGCAGCTTGAGACTTGAGACTTGAGACTTGAGACTTGTTGACCGACCCGCGCGTTGAGTACGAACAACGCCTGCGCCGCTGGCGGGACCGGGTTGCTGCGTACGATCGCCGGCATCTGATCGTCTCCAATGCACGACTTGCGGCGGCTGCGACAATCGCGCTGCTGTTGTGGCTCGCCTTTTTCCGCGCCACGGTCTCGCCGTGGTGGGTCGTCGCGGGTGTTGCAGGGTTCGTCGCCCTCGTCGTGTTTCACGCGCGGGTGCTGCAGCGCCTCGAGCGGTCGACCCGCGGTGTTCGTCTGTACGAGCGCGGGCTCGAGCGCCTGAGCGGCCGGTGGGCCGGCGGCGGGCGTGGTGGCGAGTCCTTTGTCGAAGGCCATCCCTACGCTCGCGATCTGGACCTCTTCGGTCGAGGCTCACTCTTCGAGCTTCTCAACACGGCCCGGACGGAAGCGGGCGAAGCGACGCTGGCGGATTGGCTGCGCGCTGGCGCGGACCTCGCCGAGGTCATCGCCCGGCAACAAGCGGTCGACGAGCTCCGCACCGGTCTCGACTTTCGCGAAGACGTTGCGATTCTCACTGACGAAGGCGATGTGAGCCGGACGGGAGCCATCGCCACCTGGTCGGCGCTCGAGCCGCTGGCTGTGCCGAGCCACGTTCCCGTGCTGTTTGCCGCGTGCACGATCGTGACCCTGGTGATGGGCGTCCTCGCGAGCTACGGCGTCATTCCCTGGTCATTCGTCCTCGGCCTGGTGTTCATCGAAGCGGCCGTCGTTCACCGCTGGCGCCAGGCGCTGCGCATCGTGGCCGAGCGCATCGGACAGCCGGCCGTCGATCTCACCGTGCTCGGCGAGTTGATGGTTCGCATCGAGACTGAAAGCGTCGCCGCGCCGCGTCTCAAGGTGTTGCAGGCGGCATTGACGACGGAGGGTGTCACGGCGTCCCGCGCGATCGCGCGCCTCACGCAATTGGTCTCGTGGCGTGAATCGTCGATGCACAACCTTCTCTTCATGCCCATCACGACCGCACTGCTCGTCCCGGATCAACTCGCGATTGCGATCAACCGATGGCATCGAACGTACGGTCCTCACGTTGTCGAATGGCTGCGCGTGGTCGGCGAGCTCGAGGCGTTTTCGGCACTGGCGATGTACGCGTACGAGAATCCGCGCGATCCGTTTCCGGTGTTCGTCCCCAACGGCCCGTTGTTCCGCGCCGAGGCGCTCGGCCATCCCCTCCTCACGGACGCCGTCTCTGTGCGGAACGACGTGTGCCTGGATGGGGGTGGCGTGCAGGTGATCGTCATCAGCGGCTCGAACATGTCGGGCAAAAGCACGCTGCTGCGATCTGTCGGCGTGAACGTGGTACTGGCGCTCGCGGGCGCACCGGTGCGGGCGGCGAGGCTGAGCCTGTCGCGGCTCGTGCTCGGTGCGACGCTCCGGATTGACGACTCACTGCAGGCGGGCCATTCACGGTTTTTCGCGGAAATCCTGCGCATCCGCGACATCGTCGACGCGGCGCGAGGCCCCGTGCCGCTGCTGTTCCTGCTCGACGAGATCCTGCACGGCACCAACTCGTACGATCGGCGCATCGGCGCCGAGGCGATTGTGCGTGCGCTGGTCGGCGCCGGCGCCATCGGACTGGTCACCACACACGATCTCGCGTTGACGGAGCTGCCCGCGCGGCTCGGTGTGGCCGG
>QHWF01000606.1 GCA_003222455.1 Acidobacteriota bacterium | reverse complement strand
ACTGTCTCGCCGGTCTCGTTGCCGTGGTCGTGCCATTGCCAGCTCGGGGTGAGGACCAGGTCGCCTTCGCGCATCACGACCTTCTCTCCCTCCACCGCGGTGTAGGCGCCGTTGCCTTTCATGATGAAGCGGATCGCGCTCGGCGAATGCCGGTGCGAGCGCGCGACTTCGCCGGGCATCAGGACCTGCACCGCGGCGATCAGCGTGCTGGTAGTGGCCCATTGATCTTTCAGGCCGGGATTGAAGAGCTGCATCGCGCGCCGCTCGTCGCCCACCGGGACCGCGGTGCACGACTCCTCCACCACGCGCTCGAGCAGCGACCACTTCCACAGGTGCGGGATCGCCTCCGGCCGCGGCTGCGGCGTCATCTGGCTCGCGATCTCCCACAGCCCGTACATGTGGTTCTGGTGGATCAGCTTGTGGAAAGCGTCTGCGTGGCGGATCGGCGCGTTCATGGCTGGCTCCTGGCTCACCACGCCCATGCTACCCGTTGACGCGGCCAATGGCACGGGCCTACCATCGTTGCGCGAACCTCGGGGGAGGATGAAATGAAAATGCAAAAGCTGCTGGTCGCCAGCGGGTTGCTGCTGTGCGTCGCGTACGAAGCGCTCGGCGACGATACCTACATCCTGGCAACGGGTCGCAGGGACCCGCGCATGTATGCCATCGACCTGAAGAAGGCGCTGCGGCCGGAGAACAACAACACGCCGAATGCCATCGTCAGCCGGTCCAAGGTCTCGCTCGATCGTCTTGACGGCAGACCGTTGGGCGACCCTGCCAACATCGTCATCAGCGAAGACGGCAAGACCGCGTACATCGTCAACCACCACGGCGCCGTCGACAATGCCGAGTTCAATCAGCACGGCGGCCGCGGCAATATCGCCGTGATGGACGTGAAGAAGATGATCAAGCGCAAGCACGACAACACGGCCGATGCGCTGGTCAGGCACATCGACAGCGGTCACTTCGGCTCGGTCGGCCTGGTGCTGCTCAAGGACCTGTTCATCGTCGGCAACGCCGAAAGCCATCTCACCGAGGATGGCGGCAACCGCATTACCTTCGTCGATCGCAAGACCGGCGGCCTGCGCGGCATGGCGGAGCTGGCGCTCGGTGACCCGGGGCGCCCCTGTCCGAATTTTCCCGTGCCGTTCGTCTCTCCCAACGGGCCTCCGAATCCCGTAGCCGTGCTCTCTCCGGATCCGACTTGGGGTTGCTTCCCGGACACCAACGGCATCACGCTCGGCCGCGGCGGCGATGGCAAGACCTATTTGTTTGCCGCGAACGGCGGCACCGACGACGTGTCGGTGATCGATCTCGAAGCGGCGCTGGCGGGCGACAAGACGCCGGAAATCGCGCGTATTCGCACCCAGATCGGCCCGTGGGGAATCACGACCAGCCCGAACGGCCGCTGGGTGGTCGCCGCAAACCGGGAAAGCCAGCGGGTCGCGTTCGAAGGCAACACCATCTCCATCATCCAGGTCGATGGCGCTCATTCGGCTGAAGTGGCGCGGGTGCGGGTCGGCACCGATGACCCAAATGGCCAGACGCGGCCCTTCATTCCGTCCTTCACTCCGGACGGCAAGGAAATCATCGTGCCGAACTTCCGTGCGAACAATGTATCGATCGTCGAGCTTGCGACGCGCACCGAGGTCGCCCGCATTCCGGTAGTGCGTCCGGCCGATCCCGATGGCGTAGTGCGTGCGTCGCGGCCTAAAGGTTCCGCCGTCACTGCCGACGGCCGCTATGCCGTGATCTCCGGCGGTCCTCGGCTGAACCAGTTTTCCGCAAGCGGAACCGTGTGGGTGATCGACCTGCGGGCCAGAACGGTCGTCGCTACCGTGACCGGCGTCGGCAACGATCCTTACGGCCTGGCGCTGGTCGAAGTCGACGACGAGGACTGAAATAGGAGCCTAGCTGCCGGTCTGGTTGGCGGCGCGGATCTTGGCCCAGGCGGGGCCGTGCGCTTCGAGCAGGCGCAGCGCGGCCCGGTCGCCGCGCGAAGCGGTGATGCGCAGCGCCATCTGCGGCGACAGCAGCCTGGTGAAGCGGGCCACCGCCAGCAGGTTCATGCCGGCCAGGACGGCCTGCACGAACGCCTGCTTGTAGAGCAGCCAGAACGCGAGCACCAGGGCGCTCAGCCCGATCGCGGCGAGCACCGACGCCGACTCGCGCGCCAGGGCCGGATAGGTGAAATAGAAGCGATAGCGGCCGACGAGCTGCGCCTCGTCCGCGCTGAAATGGTACGGCGGCTCGCCCTCGGGTACCGCAGATCGGGGCAGCGCAGCCATGCGCCGCGCCAGCCACACTTCAAAGGCGATGACCGCGGCGACGTAGAGCCATGACATCGGTTCCGGGGTGAGCGCCGCCCAGCCCGCGAGAAGCAGAATCCCGACACTGCCGTAGCCGCCCATTCGAGCGACAATTCTAGCCGTCAGTAAGGATTCGCCGCGCTGTGCGACCATGCAGCCATCGGGTTCTCGCGTTCATGGAGGCGGCAATGAAAGGCAAGACTGCGGTAGTCACCGGTTCGACCAGCGGCATCGGCCTCGGCATCGCCGAGGCGCTCGCCAAGCGCGGCGCGAACATCGTCCTCAACGGGTTCGGCGACAAGGCGGAGATCGAGCGCCTGCGCGCGCGCTTGGCAGAGAGCTGCAAGGTGAGCGTCGCCTACGACGGCGCCGACATGTCGAAGCCCGATGCCATCGAGGCGATGCTGAAGTCGGCGCTCGGCCGGTTCGGCGCGGTCGACATCCTCGTCAACAACGCCGGCATCCAGCACGTCGCGCCGGTGGAGGAGTTCCCGGTCGACAAGTGGAACGCCATCATCGCCCTCAACCTGAGCGCGGCCTTTCACACGACCCGGCTGGCGCTTCCAGCGATGAAGAAGAAAGGCTGGGGCCGCATCGTCAACATCGCCTCGGCGCACGCGCTCGTCGCCTCGCCCTTCAAGGCCGCCTACGTCTCCGCCAAGCACGGCCTCGCCGGGCTCACCAAGACGGTGGCGCTCGAGGCCGCCGAGCACGGCATCACGGTGAACGCGATCTGTCCCGGGTATGTCTGGACGCCCCTGGTAGAGAAGCAGATCCCCGACACGGCGAAGGCGCGCGGCATGACCGAGGAGCAGGTCAAGCGCGACATACTGCTCGCCGCGCAGCCGACCAAGCGATTCGTCGCGGTCGAGGAAGTGGCCGAGCTCGCCGTGTTTCTCGCCAGCGACGCCGCGGCGTCGATCACCGGCGCGCTGCTGTCGATCGACGGCGGCTGGACGGCG
>QHWF01000605.1 GCA_003222455.1 Acidobacteriota bacterium | reverse complement strand
ACGAGCGTCGATTTTCCCGAGCCGCTGACGCCGGTCACACAGGTGAGCGTGTTCAGCGGAATGGCAACGTCGACGTTCTTGAGGTTGTGTTCGGACGCCCCGGCGAGCTTGATCTTCTGTCCCGTGCCGCGACGCCGCGAGACCGGGACCGGAATCGCGAGCTCCTGGCGCAGGTACTTCGACGTGAGCGATCGCGGTTCCTGCATCAGGCCGTCGAACGATCCCGAATATACGATCCGGCCGCCCTGCTCCCCGGCGCCAAGGCCGAGATCGACGACGTGATCCGCGACCTTCATCATGTCGGCGTCATGCTCGACAACGAGCACCGTGTTGCCCTGGTCCCGGAGCTGCTGCAGGATGGCGATCAGGCGCTGGTTGTCGCGCGAGTGCAGGCCGACCGACGGCTCGTCCAGGACGTAGAGCGTGCCGACGAGCGCCGCGCCGAGCGACGTGGCGAGATTGATGCGCTGGGCCTCTCCACCGGAAAGCGTCGACGACAGCCGATCCAATGTCAGGTAATCCAGACCGACGTCGCTCAGGAACGAGAGCCGGCGTCGAATCTCCTTCAGCACCTTGTCGGCAATCGCCTGTTCCTTTTCGGTGAGCTCCAGCTGTCCGAAGAACGCCTGCGCTTCGCGCACCGTCAGCGCCGAGACTCGATCGATGGTCCGGCCCGCCACCTGCACGTCGCGCGCCTCGCGGCGCAGGCGCGCGCCGCTGCAATCGGGACACGTCAGGTAACCGCGATAGCGGCTGAGAAACACGCGGACATGGACCTTGTATTTTTTCCGTTCGAGCCAGCGGAAGAAGCCGCGGATGCCGTGGAATTCCTCGCTTCCCTCGACGACGAACTGCTTTTCTTCGTCGGTCAGCTCCGACCAGGGCACGTCGATCCGCACTTTCTCCTTCCGCGCGGCGCGCTTCAGTTCAGCGAGCTGGGTGCGGTAGTGAGGTTTGCTCCACGGTTCGATGGCGCCCTGCTGGATCGACAGGGTCGGATCGGGCACGACCAGCGCCATATCGAGCTCGATGATGTTGCCGAACCCGTGGCAGGTCGGACACGCGCCGAACGGGTTGTTGAACGAGAACAGCCGCGGCTGTGGAGCCTCGTACATGATGCCGCACGGGCGGCACTCGAACCGTTCACTGAACTGGTGAACAACCGGCGCCGGATCGACTGACGGCTGACTGACTGACGACTGACGACTGACGACTGATGACAGTTCGATCGCCCAGGCACAGCCGCCTCCTTCGACGTACGCGGTTTCAATCGAGTCGGTGAGGCGCTTGCGCAGGTCGTCGCCGCTCAGCTGGATTCGATCGACCACCACCTGGAGCAGCGACCGATCCGTGAGGCTTGCCGGATCGAGATCGTCAAACCCGACGGCACGGCCGTTGACGAGCAAACGGGCAAAGCCCTTCTTACGCAGTTCCCCGATGGTGGCGACAATCGCCCGCATCGTGGCGCCGGGGAGCGGCTTGTCGGCGGCCGCTGACGCTGCGCGCGCGTCAGTTCCGGTATCGTCTGACGCAGCATCCGGGAGCTCGACGAGCTCGTCGACTTCCGGCGCGTCGGCCGGCGCCGCGGACGCCGTATCGACCACAGGAAGATCGAATCCGATCAGCAGGCGCGTGCCTCCCGGAAGCGCCCCCAGTTTGTTCGCGACGACCTCTGCGGTTTCACGCACGACCTCGCGTCCGCACTGGCGGCAGAAGGTCCGGCCGACGCGCGCGAACAGCAGGCGCATGTAATCGTGGATCTCGGTCGTGGTGCCGACCGTCGATCGCGGGTTGCGAATGCTGTTCTTCTGGCGAATCGCAATCGCCGGTGCAATGCCGTCGATACGGTCGACGTCGGGCTTTTCCATACGCTCGAGGAATTGCCGCGCATACGCCGAGAGCGATTCGACGTAGCGGCGCTGGCCCTCGGCGTAGATGGTGTCGAACGCAAGCGACGATTTGCCCGATCCGCTGACGCCGGTCACGATGATCAGCGTTCCGACCGGCAGCGTCACGTCGACGTTTTTCAGGTTGTGCGTGCGGGCGCCGCGGACGACAAGGTTGGCGTCACCCGCGACCAGGGCCGCGTTAGTCTCCACAATGAGCTTTCCTAGAGTTACGGTAAACCACCATCGTAGCGCACCGGCCGAGACGTGACAACGAGGTGACTCGAAGGAATCTGGCCGGGATCAGGCCGTCAACTTTGCCAGCAGCTGCCGCAACTGCATCGATTCGTCCGGCGACAGGGCACTGAACAGCTCGCGCTCGGTCCGGTGCTGAATGTCGTTGCCGAGGGCGCAGGCGCGCCGGCCTTTGTCGGTGAGGACCGCAAGCCGCGACCGGCGGTCCGCCGGGTCGTGCGAACGGGTGACGAGGCCTTCGGCTTCCAGGCGATCGACCAGCTGGGTGACGTTCGATTTCACACAGGCCAATCGCTCCGCCAGTTGCCCGAGCGGCAACGAGTCCCCGGCCCGGCTCAGGTGACGAAGGGCGGCGAGCTTGGCCAGCGAGAGATTGATCGCCGCCAGCCTCGACTCGACTCGGCCCTCCAGCACCGACGAAGCGTGCAGCACCGCGAACAGTCCAGCGCGTTCGAGGTCGGCCATCAGAGTGATTCAGGTATGTAGTGTAGCGCGGGCACGCGTATCATAGGGCAGCATGCAGCCGGACCATTCATCCCGTCGCCAGTCGCGGCGCTGGTTCCTTCGACTCGGCGCCGCCTGGAGCGCCGCCCTGGTCGCCTGCCGATCGCGATCGATCGGGCCGTCATCCGAGCCGCGCGTGCTCGGTGCTCCAGTCAGCCCGTACGGATCCCGTTCCCGATTCGAAAAAGCCACCCGATTTTTCAATCGCGACACGAAGGTGCCGCTCGAAGAAGCCTCGAGCCGCACGCCCCTGCACGACACGTACGGCATCATCACGCCTTCGTCGCTGCATTTCGAGCGGCACCACGCGGGAGTGCCCGAGCTCGATCCGTCCACGCACACGCTGACCATTCACGGCCTCGTCGAGCGGCCGCTGGTCTTCACGGTGGACGAGCTGAAACGGATGCCGTCGGTGTCGCGCATTCATTTCCTCGAGTGCTCCGGCAACAGCGGCAGCGAGTGGCGCGGCGGGTCGGTCGACTCCGACGTGCAGCGGTCGCACGGGCTTACAAGCTGCAGCGAATGGACCGGGGTGCCGGTCGCCACGTTGTTGCGCGAGTGCGGCGTGAAAACCGGTGCGAGCTGGGTACTCGCGGAGGGCGCCGACGCGTGCAAGCTCGCGCGCAGCATTCCCATGAGCAAGATCATGGAGGATGCGCTGGTCGCATACGCGCAGAACGGCGAGCCGCTCCGGCCCGAACAGGGATATCCGATGCGACTCTTCCTTCCAGGCTGGGAAGGCAATGCGAACGTGAAATGGCTCGGTCGCCTCAAGGTGCTCGATCGACCGGCGATGACCCGTGAGGAAACGTCGAAGTACACCGACCTGATGCCTGACGGCACGGCGCGTCAGTTCACCTTCGTGATGGAGGCGAAATCCCTCATCACCCGCCCGTCGGGCGGCGACACGCTGCCGGGACCAGGCGTGTACGAGATGACTGGTGTCGCCTGGTCGGGACGCGGGCGCATCAGCGGTGTGGAAATCACCGTCGACGGGGGCAGCAGCTGGATGCCCGCGGAGCTGCAGTCGCCAGTGCTGCCGCGAGCACATACGCGGTTCCGATGGACGTGGAAGTGGGGGGTACACGCAACCGACCGTTGCGGCGTTGGTGAACGTGCGTGGCACGAGCTCGCAGTATCACAACAACGGCATTCAAGCGTGGCGGATCGCGGCAGACGGAAGGGTTACCAATGGGAACCGCGCGTAGAACACCGCACCACGGAGGACGCGGCCACCTTCGCGCCCGACTCCGCTCGTCGAGCTTCGTCGAGGTCTCGCCGGAGCGCCTCGCGCGAAGGCGGACAAGGCTACGGTGGCCCGCCGTCGCGGTCGCAGTCACGATGCTCTGCGCGATCGCCGCGGCTCAATCGCCCACCTACAGTGTCGGGCGCGCACCAACCGCGGAAGAATTGCAGTCGATCGACATCGACGTGGCGCCCGATGGCAAGGGTCTGCCGGCGGGCAGCGGCACCGCCGCAATCGGCAAGGAC
>QHWF01000089.1 GCA_003222455.1 Acidobacteriota bacterium | reverse complement strand
GGCCTCGCCGAGCGCGTCGATGTCGTCGCACGCAGCGTGACCGTCGAAACGCAGAGCACCCTGGCCACGGTCATCACCAACAAGCAGATCGACGACCTGCCGACCGTGACGCGCGACTTCAGCGCGCTCGCCACGATTTCGCCAGGCGCGACCACCTCCACGGCGACAGGCACGGGACAGGGCACCGGCGTGTCGATCTCCGGCCAGCGCCCGTTCACCAACGGGATTGTGGTGGACGGCGCGTCCAATCAGATGCAGTTCTACGGGCGCCAGTCGAACGACTTTCCGCAGGACTGGATCCAGGAATTTCAGGTGCTGACCAACTCGTTCAGCGCGGAGTACGGGCAGGCGGCCGGCGGCATGCTGAACGTCATCACACGCAGCGGCTCGAACACGACGTCGGGGCGGGTCTACGGATTTTTTCGCGACAACAAGTTTGATCAGCCGCCGTTCTCCGGCCGGTACGATGCGAGCAAGCAGCCGATCTTTCTCGAGACCACGCCTCCGTTCGACCAGCAGCGCTATGGTGGATTCGTCGGCGGCCCGCTCGTCAGGAATCGTCTGTTCTATTTTGCCGGGATCGAACGACTGAGCCTCAAATCGTCCGAAGTGCTCGGCATCTCCGATTACTGGCGGCAGTCGGTGACCGACGCCGTTGTCCCGACCGGTCAGCGTCAGACCGTCGGCATGGCGAAGGTGGACGTCGACTTCAACGACAGAAATCGCGGGTACTTCCGTTATACCGACGATTACAAGCGCTTTCCGAACGTCGGCGGCACGTCGCCCGGCAGCTCGGCCCCGCTCGAGACCAGCGAAACACGTCAGACGTTCGGCGGACCGCTGTGGAACATCATGGGCAACTGGACATCGACGCTCGGTCACGTGGCGTTCAACGAGCTGCGCGTCAGTTACGGCGTGAACAAGCCGTGGATTCTCGCCAACATCGCTGGCGGACTCGGCGGATCGGCCTTGCTGGCGGCAGCCGGCTACACGACGACCGCCGGCAATCCGACCGGCAAATTCGCGCGGATGACGTTTCCGGGCGCCAGCTTCGGCGCCACATCGTTCACCGGTCTCGAAGGCGAAGGCAATCTGTTCGTCGTCGACAACTTCTCGTTCATCCACGGCCGTCATCAGCTGAAGATGGGTGGTGTCCTCGCGCGCCAGCAGATGTACATGGATGTCGAGGCCGCGCACATCGGCATCTGGAGCTTCACGCAGGACCGGGCGTTCGATTCGAACGATCCGGCGAGTTTCCCATCGTCGTTCAGCGGCAACATCGGCACCGGTGTCGCCAACCCGGTCGTGTGGAATCCGTCGGCTTACGTGCAGGACACCTGGCAGGCGAGGGACGACCTGACGTTCAATCTCGGCGCACGCTACGACATCGATTTCACGCCGACTTCAGTGAACCCCTACGTCGACCCGTACAACCAGCGCATCGTCGCGCGCCTGGGCGGCGCGGCGCCACTGCGGAAATCGATTGCCGACAAGAACAACGTGTCGCCGCGGCTCGGCGTCGTATGGGTCCCCACTGCCGATCGCCGCACCACGCTGCGCAGCAGCTTCGGCTTCTACTACGACCAGAACCACTGGAACTTCACCGACATCTACTTGAACGAGACGCTCCTGGCGCTGCGGCGCATCACGCTGAACGCGAATACCCAGGGCGGCAATCCATTCTGGACGCCGGCCAACACGGCGATCGGAATCGCGCAGATGCGTGCCTTTCTGGCGCGGTCGTTTCCGGCCTATCCAGACATGAGCGGGCTGCCCTTTCCGCAGGAAACGATTCTCGGGATCCAGCCGGACTACAGGATTCCGTATTCAGCGAATATCGCGGTCGGGATGACGCACGAGTTCGGCCAGAAGCTGAGTGCCCGCGCCGACTACGTGCGCACGCGGACGTACGACGCGAACATCGGCGGCGACACCAATTGGATCCAGAACGCGGACGGCACGTTCACGCGCAAGGATACGAGGTACGCCAACACCACTCTCGTGGGGAACGGCGGATCAATCTGGTACAACGGCCTCGAATCGCGGCTCGAATATCGGCCGACGCCGAGCTCGCGTGCCGGTCTCTCATACACGCTGTCGAAGACGCGCTCCAACACCTCGACCGGGCTGAGCACGGGCGGCACGACCAACATCTTCAACCTTGACGAGGATCTCGGTCCCGACGACAACGATCGGCGGCACAACATCGTGTTCGACGCGTCGTATCTCGTGCCGCGGATCGACGTGCAGCTGGCCGCCATTTCGACCTATCGCAGCGCGCTGCCGTACAGCGTCAGCACCAGCTTTCAGCTCGATGCCGATCCGTTCGCGGATCGTCCCGAGCCGCGCGGCTCGCGCCGTGGGTCATCCGACAAGAGCACCGATGTGCGCTTGAGCAAGATTTTCCGGTTCGGCGGCCGTCGATCGGCCACGGCCTTCTGGGAAATGTTCAACGTGTTCAACGTCGACAACTGGCTCCGCTATCAGGGCAGCCTGCAGTCGGCGCAGTTCGGGCTGGCGTTGACGGAGGGCCCGAAACGACGGCAGCAGCTCGGGTTCAGACTGGACTTTTAGGGAACGGAGACCACGGAGGCAACGGGAAACGGAGATTTACGGAGGCAACGGGATCACACAGAGACGCAGAGAAACGGAGATTCATTTGTACAGGATTATTCGCCTGTCTCCGTTGCTCCGTTTCTCTGTGTAATGCCGTTGCCTCCGTCCCCTCCGTTACCGTTCACTCCGTTCCCTCCGTTACCGTTCACTCCGTCCCCACCACCACAATGCCGATGCCGTCCCTCAGCTCTACCTTCGTGCCGAACGGCGCGGACAACCTGGTGAGATCGTCGATGATCTTCCTGCTCAACCCGGGATCGGCGAACGCCGGCCATCCGCGTTGCGTCCGCGGTTTCCTGAAGCCGAGCGTGATCGGATAGAGCTTCAGCCCGGTCAGCTGTCTGCCTGTGAATCGCGGCAGAGCGATCACCGATTCCCAGATGTACGGATCGGCAGGGAAGCCGATGGTGTTGTTGTTCGAGCGCCGGTCGTTGAAGTCGGCGACACCCGACCCCTCGGGCATCCCGAGCGGCTCGTAGTTTTCCGGCGGCTGCCGCAGCAGCGTTTCGTTCTCGAAAATGAAATTGGCCAGCGAGTAGAAGATCGGCTTGCCCTTGTACAACTCGATGCCCCGGAGGACGTGCGGACCGGAGACGGCGATGACATCTGCGCCGGCATCGATCATCGCATGAGCGAAGATGACGAAGAATTCGGGCGGCGTAAACCGGTCCGCGCCCCCTTCGTGCGTATGAGACGAGACGATGACGTAGTCCGCCTGCTTGCTGGCGTTCCGGACGACCGCCGCCATTCCGTCGACATCTTCCTTGAGTGGCTCGCTCCGGACGCCCGGCACGTCGCCGACGACGAAGCGGCGATCGAACACGGTCATCTCCGTCGCTGCGTCGCCCGCGCCCTGACCGCGGCCTCCGCCCAGTTGACCGGCGGCATTGAGCGCGCCGCGCAACGCCTCGAACTGCTGCCGCGTGAGAACGGTCGTCGTTCGGAACCGCAGCGGGTTCAGGCCCGGCCGCGCTTTGGTGTCGCCCCACGACACTCCGGCGCGGCTCGGATCCGGGAACGTCGAAGCGGTTGAAATCAGCGCCACACGGCCCTTGTCGGTGTCGAGAAACCTGGCCTCGCGTGCCTCGCGCAGGCTGTCGCCGACGCCGGCCTGCACCAGGCCCGCTTCGGCGACGTACTTCGTGGTCAGCCGGGCGCCTTCTACGCCGTAGTCGTTCGCGTGGTTATTGGCGCGGGCCACCATGTCGAATCCGGCCCAGACCAGCTCCTTCACGAGAGCCGGCTCGGCCCGCATGTACGTGCCGCCGCTCTGGGTCGAGGGATACGGCTCGTAGTCGTGAAACAGCATCTCCAGGTTCGTGAACGCGGCGTCGGCGCTGCGAATCAAGTCGATCATCTTCACGAACGGCGGCTCGGTATGAATCGAGAGCTTCATCGTGATAATCGAATCGCCGGTCAGCGCCAGCGTCATGCTCCTGACGTCTGGCGCGGGCGCCGCTTGCCCGGACGTTTCCGGCGTATATCGGGGCGTGGCCGAGGCGTTGTGGAACCAGCCGGCCGCGGCCATCAATACGACCAGGTAGACGGCCGCCGATCGCGGGATGCGGGTGAGGGTGATGAAGGTGCGTCTCATCATGGTTCTCACGTGGACTATAAACGAGATTCCAGGACACTGGGATACGGGTGGGTCTGGGGGTTCGGGGAGGATGTGCGATCCGCACTCAGCCGCCGTTCCGGCGTTCCTCCGCGTTCGCGAGCCAGCTGCGCCGCAATGTGCTCGCGGGCACACTCGACAGGTAGGGTTTACTCCGGAAAGAACCGATTGACGACCTGCAGCAGGTCGTCGATCTCGAACGGCTTCACCACACAGGCTTTGATCCCGAGGGTGCTGGCCTGATGGCGCGCCTGGTGGTGGCCGGACAGGCAGACGACCGGAATACGCGCGTAATCCGGCAGCGCCGTCTGCGCCTCGCGGAACTGCCATCCGTTCATCACGGGCATCATCAAGTCGAGAATGATCAATTCGGGCAGGACCGTGCGCAGCACCGACAGCGCCGCCGCTCCATTTTCCGCCGTCAACGGTTCGTACCCGGCCGAGCTCAGGACGGCTGCCAGCAGCTCCCGCAGATCGCGGTCATCGTCCACCACGAGGACACGACGGCGTTTTTTGAGCGCACGCAGCTTCGGAGGTGTCGACGAATCGGATTGGTCGGGGCGCCCTGCCACTCTCATCGTGCACTCGAGCCCGCGGCCAGGCTCCGGACAAGTCGCGTCGCTGACGATCTTGTGAACACTTGTGGCTCGTATCGGTCCGTGATTGTCCTCACTCCAGCGTCGTGTGCGCACAGCAACTGATCGGACGACGCCACACCTGAGCTTCTGATCATCACCGTCGTCTATACTGCTCGTTTCCCGGCTCATACGCCACCCCATCAGCCGGCGTAGACGTTTGGTGTGCGACGTGACCACTGAAGGACGGTCGCCGGATCGTCGCGATCGACGGACGCCCGACTTCCGAACGTTGTTCGAGTCAGCGCCGGGTCTCTACCTGGTCCTCACGCCCGATCTCGAGATCATCGCCGCCAGCGACGCCTATCTCCGCGCCACGATGACCGCCCGTACCAGGATCCTCGGGCGTTACCTGTTCGATATCTTTCCCGACAACCCCGACGACTCGACGGCGACCGGGACACGGAACCTCCGCGCATCGCTCGAGCGGGTCCGCCAGACGAAGACGGCCGATGTGATGGCCGTCCAGCAGTACGACATCCGCCGTCCGGACAGCGAAGGCGGTGCCTTCGAGGAACGCTACTGGAGTCCGGTCAATTCGCCGGTGTGCGATGCCGACGGCGAGCTCGCGTACATCATCCACCGTGTGGAAGACGTCACCGAGTTCGTCAGACTGAAACGTCAGGACAGTGAACAGGCGCGCCGGACCGAGGTGCTCCAGGATCGCGCGGAGAGGATGGAGGCCGAGATTTTCGCGCGCGCGCAGCAGCTGCAGGACGTCAACCGGCAATTGCGCGCAGCAAACGCGGAGCTCGCCGAACAGGCGGTGGAGCGGACACGGTTGTCCGAGCGGCTTCACCGGCTCGATCAGCTCAAGACACAGTTCTTCGCGAACGTCAGCCACGAGCTGCGCACGCCGCTCACGCTCATTCTCGGGCCGGTCGAACAGCTGCTGTCGGCGGCGGACGTGCCCGACGCCTGGACGCCGCCGCTGCGTGTGATCCGGCGGAACGCACGCACGCTGCTCCGGCATGTCAACGATCTGCTCGACGTGGCCCGCCTCGATGCGGGCCGGTTGCAGCCGCGCTACGTCGATCTCGACATCGCTCGCCTCGTGCGAGAGGCGGCGGCGAATTTCGACGATGTCGCGCAGCAGCGCGAGATCACATATGACGTCACGACTCCGGCACGTCTGGACGCGGAAGTCGATCCCGACAAGATCGTGCGGGTCGTGCTGAACCTGCTGTCCAACGCCTTCAAGTTCACTCCGCCGCACGGGCGCGTGACATGCCAGCTGCACGCGGGCAGGGGCCCGAAGGCAGAATGGATCAATCTGGAGGTCACCGATACCGGGCCGGGCATTCCCGTCGAATTTCGCGACGCGGTCTTCGAGCGGTCCTTCCAGGCTGAACAGAGCGCGATCCGCCGATTCGACGGCACCGGCCTCGGCCTCACCATTGTCAAAGACTTCGTCGATCTTCACGGCGGGCGAATCACCCTGACCGAGGCGTATGGTGGCGGCGCCGCTTTCCTGATTCAGCTGCCGCGACACGCTCCCCGGGGTGTCAGCGTTGGCGGCGACGCACACCTCCTCCGGCCCGCGTCTGCCGCCGCGGAGCTGTACGTGGCGGACGTATCGGTGCCATTGGTGCCGACGCCGGACACACCGGACACGCCGGATCGTCCGGATGAAGCGGCCGGATCGATCGTCCTCGTGGTCGAAGACAACGTGGACATGAATCGATTCATCGCCGCGGCGCTTGGCAGCGAGTACGACGTGAGGACCGCAGCAAGCGGTCAGGAGGCGCTCGATCGAGCGTCGAAGGAAACGCCGGACCTCATCGTCACCGATCTGACGATGCCGGGGATGAGCGGCGGCGACCTGTTGAAGGCATTGCGCAGGAGCTCGTCATTGAGCGGCGTACCGGTCCTCGTCCTGACGGCGCGGGCGGAAGACGAAGTGCGGGTGGAGCTGCTGCGAGCGGGCGCGCAGGATTACCTGGTGAAACCGTTCGCGGTCGACGAGCTGCGCGTGCGCGTTCGCAACCTGTTGACAGTGAAGGCCAGCCGTCAGGCGCTGCAGCGCGCGCTCGCGAGCACCGAAGACGATCTGGCCGCGCTCGCGCGTGCCCACGTCGCACGCCAGCGCGAACTGGAGGTGACGCGGGACGAAGCCGAGTCGGCGAGCCGCACCAAGGACGAGTTCCTGGCCATCGTCTCGCACGAACTGCGGACGCCCTTGACATCGATTCTCGGCTGGGCCGGCATGCTCCGAAAACATGGCGTGCTCGAGAACAGCGTGGCCGAGCGCGCCTTCGAGTCGATCGAGCGGAATGCGCGGACGCAGAAGCACCTGATCGAAGAGCTGCTGGACGTGTCCAGCATCGCCTCGGGACGGCTGAGCATGGAGATGGAGATGCTGCAGTTGCCGGAGATCGTCGACCGCGCCATCGCCGCGACCCGGCCTGCGGCCGATGCAAAAGGCATCACCATTGTCGCATCGATGCGGAGCGCGACGCTCGTGCGCGCCGACGGCCGGCGCCTCGAGCAGGCTGCGCGCAATCTGCTGTCGAATGCTGTGAAGTTCACTCCGCCCGGCGGCGCCGTGCACGTGTGGCTGACCGAGGACGGCGGATCGGCGCTCCTGCGCGTGTCCGATACCGGCCGGGGTCTGACGCGCGATGCCATGGCGCACATCTTCGACACGTTCTGGCAGGGCGACCCGTCAGCCAGCCGCGAGTATGGGGGGCTCGGTCTCGGCCTGCCCATGGTTCGCCACATCGTCCAGCTCCATGGCGGGAGCGTGGAAGTGGCCAGCGAAGGCCCCGATCGTGGCAGCACCTTCACGGTGCGGTTGCCGGCGTTCTCGGGCACGCCGGCCGAGTGTGAAAGTTACCATTGACCCGTTTCACCCGGCGGGCTGGTTCGCGACATACTCGGCAAGAAACTTTTCAATCGCCCGCTCGTCGACGCCGGTGAAGAACACACCGGCCCGATATCTGAGTCCTGTCGTCGACCCCGCTTCGAGGCGCGCCCACACGATCTTGCCTTTGCATGTAATCGGGTTGTCACCGGCTGGGAGCTGCACTCTGACCATGCGATTCGGTTTGAGCGCAGAGTGCGACACCAGCTGGGCGCCGCTGATTGACAGGTCGACGAGCGTGGCCGGGCTGCCGTCGATGAGCACCTGCAGATCTTCCTGGAACGCCTGCCGGCTGGCTCGACGAACGGGAGCACCGTGCGGCGTCGTCGGCGACGCATGAGCCGGGGCTGATCTGGCCCCCGCACCGGCCAGCGTTGGCTCCGGCACCTCCGCTGCGGCGAGCGGACTGGCCTGCGCCTCAGGCAAGGAGGTGCGCGCCGCGGTCGCCGGCTCCGTCTCGTCGCGATGACGCGCGTGCAGCGCGGCTTCGAGATCGGCGATCCGCTGAGCGGCAGCCTTCCGCATCGCATCCAGTTGCGCCTGTGATTCGGTCTGCCCGGCTGCCACACTGGCGCGCGTCAGTTCGAGCTCCTCCGCCAGAAAGTCGCGATCGCGGATCGCCGCATCGGCCTTTGCGAGGGCGTCCCTGAGTGAACGCTCGATATCGCGCCTTTCCGACTGCGATTGCTCTTCTGCCTGGGCGTGCGCGGCCTCCAGCATCTGCCGCGCGGCCGTCATGTCCGCGCGCAGCGATTCCCGTTCCTGAACGACCGCGTCGAAACGCGCGTGCAGATCGGTCACGACTCGCTCGTTGGCGGCGCGATCGGCCTCGAACTGGTGCGCGCTGGCCTCGGCTCGCGTGGTGGCGTGGTCGGCCGCCTGTCGCGCCCCGTTCAACTCCCTGACCAGCGCGTCACGTTCGTCAGCCAGGGCGTTCGCCCGCGCCGCGTCCTCGTGGCGGGCGCGTTCGATCCCGTCGCGCTGGCGCTCGAGCCCTTCGATCAGCGACTGTGCGGCGTCGACGTCGGCAGCCTGCTTTTCCGCAACGTGCTTCGCGGCCGCCAGTTCCTCCTTCAACGAGTCGCGCGCCGCAGTCAGCTTCAGGTGTGCCGCCCGCTCCTCGGCCGACCGGTCGTCGAGCTGCTCGCGAACGCTGCGCGATTCCTTCTGCGCCGCCGCCTCGATTGCAGCCATTCGCTGGTGTGCGTCGTTCAGCGCCTGGCGAAGGCTCACGACGGTCGCCTGCTCCTTCTCGAGCTCGGCGTGCGCCTGCTCGACGCTCTGATTGAGCTCGAGTCCGGCCTGCTGAGCGGCGCGGACCGCGCCGCGGGTCTCTTCGACGTCACGCCGAAGTGCGGCGCCGGCCGCCCGTTCCGCGTCGTACTTCGTCTCGGCGTCTTCGGCTCGCCGGCGCAGGCCGCTCGTCGCTTCGCGGTCCGCCTTCAACGCCGTCGCCGCCGCGTCGAGATCCCGCCGGAGAACCGCGGTGCTCTCGCGCTCCGACACGAGCGCGCGTCGCGCCTGGTCGAGGTCGCGCTGGAACGCGACGAGAGCGTCGCGTTCGGTCTTCAGTGCGCGCTGGGCTTCGGCACGTGCCGCTGCCTGCCGTTGCGCCTCCAGCTGCGCATCGACACATGCTTTCGTGGCGGCCGTTTCCGCTTCGGCGGTCGCGACGCGCGCCAGGTCGATGATCAGCGTTTCCAGTGATTGGCCGTGTGAGGGATTGGCGAGCGCCGCCTCCAGCGTCGCCAGTTTCTGATCGAGCGCCGCGCGCAGCGCGGCGAGCTCCTGCTCGGCGCTTTGTGAGAGCTGGCGCAGCGAGACGCCGGATGATGGACTCTTTTCGGACCGTACGGAAGCGACTGTCGCCATGCTGATTGTGCCAGGCCGTTCTGGATGGATGAAGACGGGTGCGGCTGGTGCAATCCGGGCGCCACGGCCGTCTCGCCGCCGCGCGGCCCCCTTGAGCGCGCAAGTTGCACGGATCCCAGGAGCCCGTCCGAGTAGTGGCGAACGGGCTCCTAGTAGGCGCGCTACGCGCGCACAATCTTCAAATTATGGCTGTTTTTCGCCGGCGAAGCCGGCCTAGTAACGAAGCTTCGCCTCAAACCGCCGAGTAAAACCAAGCCTCGGCGTGGCGAGCGAATCTTCGTTACTAGGCGGCCCTTCGGGCCGCAACTAAGACAGCTTCTAAAGCCGAAAACTCGTCTCAATCGCACAGATATCGGCTTTCGAAGATGTCTAGGAGCGTGTTCTTGTTCTCAGACACGCTCCTAGGCCACGGCGTCCGCGGTTGCCTGGATGATGGCGTGCGTCTGCATCGAGCGCACACCAGTTCTGTAACACCGATACCGGTACTGCCGGTTCGGAATCGACGCCTGGACTGCCTCCGCGGCTCGATGGGCCTGAAAGGGCCTGTGAAAAAATCGGCCGGCGGCCTCTCGTAGCGCAGGCCTTCCCGCCTGGGCTTCGCTTCGGCGTGGCACGCCGTAGCGCGGAGGCGGCAGGCCTGCATCACGGCCGCCGGGGCAGCCGTCTGAAGGGCTGCGCTACGTATGATTTTTTCACCGCCCCGATCGGTTTTCGCAGGGCTCGACGCCGATCGGTCCGCAGGCCCAGGCAGGGTCCGTCTCTTGCTTATCAGGGCGTCGCACGCTGTCTGTGACCGATACCAATCCAGTCGATTACGATTCCAACCAACGCCAGGTCACTGGCGCTGCTCACGCCGCAGCGAGCTGGGTGCGGGCGAGGCGCGCCGCCTGGAGCGAGTCCCCGCTCGAGATCCCGCCGGCGCCATCGGCGCAGACAGCGCCGGTCGCGTCGCGGCGCGATCTGCCGGTCGTTGTGGCGTTTGGTCGGCCCGACGCGCAGCCGCAGGCTGCACCGGCGCTCGCGTGGGCACCGCCCATCCCGGATGACGATGATTTCACCGCCGGAGCGGATCTTCCGGAGCCGGTCACGCCAGTTCTCGGGCGGCCGCCTGCGGCGGCAAGAGCGATTGCGTTCGTGCGATCCGTTCGCCTTCCGTCCAGGCGGTGGATGGCGATTGTCGCCGCGGCCGCGCTCGTCCTCGCGGTCGGCGCGACCGCGAAGGCGTACTGGCGGAAAGGCGCCGCAACGGCGAAGGCGGCGATCAGCGCTCTCGATTCCGTCGTCGCGGCGTCACGGGACGTCGGCCAGCGTCCTCCTGTCGAGCCCCTTCCCAAAACGACCGGCCGGTTGGCACTGACATCGGAACCGGCGGGCGCGCAGGTGGTGCTCGACGGCAAGCCGCGCGGCGTGACGCCGCTGACCATCGAGGATCTTGCGCCCGGCATACACGCGTTCGAGCTTCAGAGCAGCGAAGGATCCATCCGCCGATCCGTCGTCGTCAAGGCGGGTGAGACAGCCGAGATCGCCGAATCGATCTTTGGCGGCTGGGTGAAGGTGTTCGCGCCCTTCGAGCTGACGATCAGTGAAGGCGCGAAAGTCGTCCGGCTCGAGGAAGGCAATCAGATCCTGCTGCCGGCGGGACGGCACGAGCTGCATTTCGTCAATCGCACCCTGGAATACGAGACCGTGCATCGCGTCGAGGTCAAGCCAGGCGAGACGTCGACGATCTCCGTGCCGCCGCCTTCGTCCAGGATCGCGGTGAACTCCAGCGCGCCGGCGGAAGTCTGGATCGATGGAGTGCGCGTGGGCGAGACGCCGCTCGTCGGGGTGACCGCCCCGGTCGGGACTCACGAGCTCGTCGTGAGGCAATCGAGCGGCGAAGAGCGCCACTCAATCGTGACGGTGACCGCCAAGCCGCTCACCATCGACATCGATTTCTCGAAGCCATGAAGCGCGTTGTGCGAGCCGTGACGGTCTAGCCACGACGATCGACGCAGAACACGCGGAACCCGCAGAAAAAACCGGTTTTGTTCTGCGAGTTCTGCGGTTTCTGCGTTGAATGTCGTGCGGTGTCGCGCGCTACTAATCGATGGAGGACGCGGAGAGCTCATGCCCGCTCTGTGCCTCGCTCGATCAGTTCGTCGACAGACTGACAGTCAGCCCGCCCATCAGCTCCCGGCCGGCGTGCGGCTGGTACCCGGCCAGGTTGTGCAGCCAGACGAGCACGCGCCTGGCCGCGTGTCGTTCCGCCGGGACGTTGCCGATGCCGTCCGAGCAGACAAATTCCACCAGCTCGTCGGCGATGAGCAAACGAATGATCAGCACGCGCTGACCGGCGTCGGCCGTCCGGATCGCGCTGCCGGGTCCTTCGTTCGTGCCGAACACGTTCGTGACTTCCACTTGCAGATCGGCTTCGTACGGCAACGCCGTAATGCGCACGCCGCCGAGCGCGACGAGCTCCTCTCGCAATGCCTGCTGCGCCTGAAGACGACGCTCCATCGCGGTCGGCGATTGGGTGCGTGCAGCGTCGCGCACGAAAAGATAAACGGTGAAAGTGTCCATGTCGCATCCAATTGGCGCGAGTGCGTGGGGTGACGACATGGATGGGCAAAGCGAGTGCCCGAGCTCACCTGCTGAAACTGGGCCGGATTTCGATCGACGACACCATTTCAGCGGTGATTTTGACAAGAAGTGTCACGCCGAGCTGACAGCCGTTGTCACCGCGGCGCGGCGCACGCGGCGTGCCCGCGTTTGTACAGAAGACGCTATAACGAGGCCTTCAGCTTCCCGCCTTCGCTTCGCTTCCGCCTTCGCGCGAAGTGCGGACTCTTTTCGAAGGCGCCTTAGGTGCTGACTTTCATAAATACGGTGCGAAGTGCCGACTTTTTTCGAAGGCGTCTTCGTGCTGACTTTCATAAATACGATGGCATTCGGCCGACGATGCATCCCGCCTCGCGGCGTTGCTCGTCGGTCAAATACTCCCGGTATTTATGAAAGGCAGCACTCAGCGAGGAACGCAGGCGAGCGTCGAGTGTCAGTGTTTGCCGGCCGGGATTTCAAGCGTCGCTGCATCGATCTGCAACGATTTCAGCATCGTACCGGTTGGGACGCGGAACGGGATCGCACAGGCGAATTCCGGCGTAGTGCCGACGTCGACGAACGACACTGCCGTGTTGTAGGTCTTGCCCGACTCGTCGGTGACAACGGGACGCTTCAGCATCGTGTTCGGCTGGAACGCTGGCAGAACCTTGAAAGTCACCTTCACCACGGCGAATTCCTCGCCGGGCCGGCTCGTCGCGTTCACGGTGTTGCCGCCCGGCGGGCAGTCTTTGAGGCTCGCGGTCGGCGCGCGCTCCACACCCGCGACCGACATCTCGAGCCCCTTGTAAGTCACCATTTTGCCGGGCGACTGGGCGGCCAGCGACACACCGCCCATCAGGAGGATCAGGCAGCCACGACGAGACCACGAAGAAAGCTGCCGCTGCGTGTTGAGCTCTCGCACGTGAATCAGAGCGGCGAATCCGGGTTGGCGATCGTCCGCCACATGTGGGCGCTCGGGCTGTTATCCATTCCGAGCCCTTCCTTCGGCTGCTTGAAGTGCCGCCCGACGATGTCCATGAACGGCTCGATCGACACCTTCGCATTCGGATCGAAGGCGTAGAGGTCGTTCACCGTCACGAGCCGCGGCTCCATGTACCATTTGTGGTTCTTCAGCATCTTGTAGGTCGCTTCGATGTGCGGCGGCGGCGTGTAATCGGTGCCGAAGATGCGGTAGTACTGGTCGGGATATTCGTACCCCGCCTCCGGATCCGGATAAAAGCGCAGTGTCTGATGATAGCGAATCGCGAACGTGGTTTTCTCGGGCACGTACGGCTCGAACAACTGCGCGCCCCACCAGCCATGATCCGGCTTGATCAGATTGAGGACGACGTCGTGGCAGAGACAGGCGAGGATGATTTCCTCGGACATGCCGGTTTTCATCGCCCGCGTGGCGCTCTGCAGCACGTGGTTCGCCGGATCGAACCGCAGCTTGAAGAAATCGAGGAGCGTGGCGTTCTTCGGCATCGGCTGCAGCTTCTTGACGTTGCCTCGCCCGGACGCGAACAGCGAGCCGGCGCCGCGCCGCACGTTCCGCGTTTCGATCTGCGCTTCGATTTCCGCGACCGTGGGGAACTTCTCGGGCTGGCCGCCCTGCTGCGCGACCTGGTCGTTCAGCTGTTCCTCCATGTAGTGCTCGAGCGCGTCCGCCTTGGCCTCGGAGTCCATCGCCGCGACGGCCGCCGTACCTCCGAGACTTGCAATGAAGGCCCTGCGATCAATCTCCATTCGGCCCCTCCCTGTTTCGTTGTCGCGCGAGACGGGCTGCCGGCCGGGTTCCGGATCGGCCTGCGCTACGCGCACACAATCCCGGTCCGGACAATACGCCCGTCTTCGGTACCCGTCAAGGGAAAGCTCAGGAACTCGTTCGCGGTAGAGCGAACGTAACGATTCAACGCAGAGGCCGCAAAGGACGCAAAGAAAGTCTGTATTTCTTAGCGGCCTTCGCGGCCTTTGCGTTTCACGGGGCGTTGGCTTAGTCGGAGAGCCCTAACGCACGTCCAATTGCGCAATCACCGCAAAATGATCCGAGAGGCCGGTGTTGACGTGCTCGACGGCGGTCAGCGTGACCCAGGACGGCCAGCTCTTTCCAAGCAACAGCGCGTCGATCCGGCCGACCACGCTGTTCGACGGGTACACCGGCCGTGTGTCGGTCGGTCCACTGAAGACGCCCTGGCTCCGGGCCTTGTCGTAGAGATCGGTATACCAGTACCGCATCGGTGCGATCGGCACGCTCTTCGGCACCAGATTCCAGTCGCCGCCGCCGAGGCGCGTCGTCACACCACGGGCGGTCAGCCAGTAGGTCAGGTCCGCGACCTGAGTGGCGCGTTGCGCGTCGTTGCCGACCCACGACGTCAGATGGATGCAGAAGAACGCTATGGTCCGTGCCGGCAGGACCTGCACGTTTGCCATCGTCAACGGGACGCCGTACGGAAGGCTGCGGCCATCCACGCTGACGAGCGGGAAGACCGACAGGATGGCGTTGACGGCGCCGTTGCCCGGGCGCTCGGCGGCGAGCCAGCGGGCCTGGGCATCGACGGTGTTGTGCCCGTTGAGGTCGCGTCCATGATGCAGATTCCAGGTGACCACCTTCAACGGCGC
>QHWF01000599.1 GCA_003222455.1 Acidobacteriota bacterium | reverse complement strand
GGCAGCCGCCCAGGGCGTGCCGCGACGGTGCAAGGTCCACGCGGCGGCGGTGAGTGCACACGCCGTGATCGGCCAGGCCTCGTACCGCGTCATGCACGCGAGCGCGAAGATCCAGCCGATCGCCTCGCCTGTAGGGGCCGAGCTTGCTCGGCCCGCCACCGGATCATCGGCGCCCGCCACCGGATGATCCCGATGCCCCGCGGAATTGTCGGTGGGCGGAGCAAGCTCGGCCCCTCCAGGTGTGGTGAGACACCATTCGATCAACATCGCCACGCCCATGGTCGTCAACGCCATCAGCAGCGGCTCGGTCATCGGCGTCGACTGCAGGTACAGCACATTCGGGTTCAGCGCAAACACGGCCGCGGCGGCGATCGCAGCCAGCGACGATTGGGTAAGGGTCAACACGATCGACGCGATCGATCCTGTCGCGACCGCGAACGCCGCGACTGAGAGGGCCACCGCCGAGGCGCCGGAGCGGTAGAAGAGGTCCACCTGCACCGGAATCGCGTTCAGCAGGTGCGGCAGCGGCAGCCACACCGCACCGATTTGCTGCCAGCCCGGCGTGATGCTGTCGGCGATGCGACGCGCGACCACGAGATGCCCGCGCGCGTCGTAGTGCGTGAGTGTCAGTCCAAGGCGGGAGTAATGCGACGCGACCATCGCCCCGGCGATCGCCGCGGCGACCGCAATCTGATAACGAATCGACGGGCGCGTGTCATGTTCACCACGGAGGACACGGAGGACACGGAGGAAGATTCCTGTGGTTTCAGGATTGAACCTCCGCGTCCTCAGCGTCCTCCGTGGTAGGTCACTTTGCAGCGTCAGTTCCAATCTACTTGACCGTCTCGTTGACGTTCAACGTCGCTGGCCGATCAACACGGCGGCCCGCCGCGGCGACAGCGTAAACGGGCCGTCGTATGACTCGAGGCGCTTGCCGGTCATCGGATCGTGCACGTCGACGTGCATCGGAAACCGCGGCGCATACGGCACCGGAACGGAAACGCTGATCGGCATGGCCACAATCCGGCCGTCGTCTGCGGTCGCCGCGAACGCGCGAACGAGTTGATTCTTCTCAATCAACTGACTGATCGGCTGCGTGTCCCACGGATAGCCGCTGAATCTCTCGTTGCTGTTGTGGCGGCGCCAGTTGGGCAGATCGGCCGGCAGCAGGTTTCGCATCGCGGCGACTCCCGCAAGCGTCTGTTCGATGTTGGCCACTTCCCAGATGTTCGCCACGCGGCCTCGATCCTTTGATGCCGCGTCGCCTCCTCCAACGCCGGCGCCGGTATGCAGGACGAATCCGGCCCCGCCGCAGAGCCAGGTCAGGCCGGCATACATCACGAGCCGCAACGGATCGTCGTCGGCCGCGACGGACGCCTGCGGACCCTTCCCTTCATCGTTCGTCCACGCCAGCCCCGACGCAAGCCAGGGGTCCCATGTCTGCCGGACGTAGCGCCATTGACCGACGAGCCCTTCGCCGACGACGTCGCGCGGGAGATGGGGCGTGAGGAGATTCGCCGACGAGTTGCCATACCATGACGCGATCTCGGCAGGATCGAGGCTCCCCGGGGAAGTCACCGCGACGATGTGTGGCGTCTTGGTGCGGAGGCGCGTCGCGAGCTGTTGCGCTTCGGCCTTCTTGTCGGTCCAGCCTGTCGCGTATCCCTCGTTCGCAATCTCGAGATACTGAACGGTCTGCGGCCTCGGCGCAACGATCGCTGCAATCCGGTCGACGAGTGCGGTGCGGTCGCCCGGCGTCGGCGTCAGGTCGGTGTCCTGCCAGATCGTCAGCTCCACGCGCAGACCGAAGGTCCCGTGCGCCAGATCCAGCAGGCCGGCGAGGTGCTGGTCCCAGGCGTGGCCGCGCGGGTCGATTACGCGATCGGCCCAACGCGGCCCGATCACGCCGAAGACGCGAATGTAATCGACGCCGTGCTTCGAAAGATAATCCAGATGCCTCTCGAGTCGCTGCCGATCGTGCTGGTATCCCCAGAGCGCCCAGAACAGCGACGTGCCAACCGCAAGGTACTGGCCGTCGCCGTCCGCAAAGGTGCGGCCGTCGAGCCGAACGAGACCTTTTCGAACCGGCCGCGGCGCCGTGGCGGCCGGTACGCTCTTCTCTTGTTGTGACCCAATTGCCGATGGCGTGAGAACAGGCGCTGCGTCCTGAGGCTTATCAGGAGCGTGTTCCTGTTTCTCGGACACGCTCCCAAGATGAACGCGAAGACGCTCACCGCCGACGATCAGCGCGGCCAGGCTGAAGGCCGACACGATCGCCGCGGCGGCCGTGCGCCGTCGTCCGCCAGCGAACAGGTGCCTCGGTATAATCAAGATTTATCCCATGGGCAGAATCGTTGGCCGAATACGCGCGCTCGCACTTGTCCTTGGCGCGCCCGGCCTCTTTCTCGTCGCCTTCCTCGATTCCTCGTTCCTTTCGCTTCCCGAAATCGCCGACATCCTCGTCGTCTACAT
>QHWF01000088.1 GCA_003222455.1 Acidobacteriota bacterium | reverse complement strand
TCCTCGATCGTTCGCGTGAACGGGCCGTTCGCCGGCGCGATTCGTGAGGCGATCGACGACGCCTGGATCGCGCCGACCTACGATGCCGCGGCGGGCAGCAGCGGTCTCACCTCGTTGCCCGTTGTCACGATCGACGGCCACGTGTTTCGCGGTCCTCGCCTGGTGGCCGGCGGCGGACGCGTCGGGGCGCGCGGCATTCTCGAAACCAGGCGTGAGATCAAGGAGCTGCGGGAGCTGATCACGGCCGACCACGAGACGCTTCGCCGCCTCGGGGACGAAGCCGCGGCGCTCGACGGCACCATCGCTCGCGCGACCGCCGCGATCGCCGCGCTCCATGCCGAGCACCATGAGCACGAGAAAGTCATCGTCGCCTGCCGTGCGCGGATGGCGTACACAACCGACGAGGAGACGCGCCTGTCCCACAAGGCCAGGCAGCTCGCTCGCGAGCGGCACCAGGCCGAAGAGGAGCGCGATGCGCTGGTCCGGCGCCAGCTGGAAGCGCACGCCTCGATCGAGCGGCTCGGCAACGATCAGCGGATCGCGGACGAGCAGCTCACGATTGCGCAGCGCCGGTTGTTCGAGGCCCGCGAAGCCATCGAGGACCTGAATCATCGCGCGACGGACGCGCGCGCCGGGCACGCGACGCTCGTCGAGCGCGCCAGCTCGATTGGCGCCGAGGTCGAGCGCCTGGAGGCCGCGGCGGCGGACCTGGAGCAGCGCTGTCTTGCCCTCGCCGCCGAGCTCGCTGAATCGCGCCGCAAGGTCGACGAGTTGCAGGACGCCATCGCCGCAGGCGAAGCCCGCTACGTCATCGACGTGCGCACCCTCGATGAGCGGCGTACCCGGGTCATGGCTGTGGACGAGGCAGTGGCCACGCTGCGGGTCAGGACCGGCGAGCAGGAGGCGGTGATCAGGGATGCGCGTGCGTCGCTCGATTCGGTCCGTTCGATCGTCTCCGAACTGGACGTGGCACGCGCCACCGCGGAAGCCGATCTCTCGCATCTCGCATACACCTGCGAGGACGCCGTGCACGCGACCCTTCCGGACGTCGTCGTCGAAGTCGAGCAGTTGGAGCGTGACGGTCACGCCGTGCCTGACGCCACCGTGATCTGTGCGGATGAGCCCGACGAAGACGATGGCGGCGGCGCCCGCGTTCAGCCGGAGGCCGGCGACGCGGTCGCTGAACAGCGAACACTGAGCGCGGAAGAGGCGATCGCGACGCTCCGCGGCAAAATCGACCGGCTCGGCCCCGTGAACATGATGGCCATCGAGCAGTTCGACGAGCTCGAAACCCGCCACGCGTTTCTGACGAAAGAGCGGAAGGATCTCGTTGAGTCGATTGCGCAGACCACCGAGGCGATCGCGCGCATCGACGAAACCACGCGCCAGCGGTTCAACGAGGCGTTTACCGCGATCAACCGCAATTTCCAGGAAATGTTCAGCACCCTGTTCGGCGGCGGGCGCGCCGGCCTGACGCTGCTCGACCAGTCCGATCCGCTCGAGAGCGGCATCGAGATCATCGCGCAGCCGCCGGGCAAGCGCCTGCAGAGCGTTCAGCTGCTGTCGGGCGGAGAAAAAGCGTTGAGCGCGATCGCGCTCATGTTCGCCATGTTCAAGTACAAGCCGAGCCCGTTCTGTCTCCTCGACGAGATCGACGCGCCGCTCGACGATGCGAACATCGGGCGGTTCGTGGAGATGCTGCGCGGCATGCAGCTGCACACGCAGTTCATCGTGATCACCCATAATCGCAAGACAATGGAGATCGCGGATCGGCTCTATGGCGTGACGATGGAAGAGCCGGGCGTTTCGAAGCTCATATCCGTCCAGTTGAACTGATTCGCCGGCCCGCCGTATGTACAGTCGAGGGAGTGTGTTCCATGGTGATTGCTGTCTCCCGGCTGGTAACGAAGCTTCGCCTCAAACCGCCGAGTAGAACCGAGCCTCGGCGGAGCGAGCGAATCTTCGTTACTAGGCGGCCCTTCGGGCCGCAACTAAGACAGCTTCTAAAGCCGAAAACTTGTCTCAATCGCACAGACATCGGCTTTAGAAGATGTCTAGGGCCGCTGCTGTCGGCGGCGCTCCTGCTCGCCGGTTGCGACATGTCGATCGGCCACCTGACGGGCCGGGCGACCGACGAATGGACGCACCGGTACCCGCTCTCGTCCGGTGGAGAGATCCGCATTGTCAATACCAACGGCAAAATCGAAGTCGAACCGGCCGACGGGCCGGAGGTTGAAATTCGCGCCGAGCGCATTGCGCGCGCAGCCACCGATGCGGGTGCCCGCGAGCTGCTGCCGCGGATCGACATCAAGGAAGACATCGGCCCCGACCGCATCTCCGTGCAGACCGAGCGGATGAGCGGCATCATGATTGGCGCCGCCTTCGAGGTCCGGTATCACGTCCGCGCGCCGAAGAACGCCTTCGTCAACGTCGCCAACACGAATGGCCAGGTCGCGCTGACAGGACTCGCCGGCAAAGTCATCGCACACACGACCAACGGCGGCGTGACGGCAAGAGGCCTGACCGGCGGCGTCGAAGCGCGCTCGACGAATGGAATCGTGAACATCGACCTGGCGTCGGTCGGGTCCGAGCGCATTTCAGCGAAGACGACGAACGGCGCGGTCGTGGTCTCGCTGCCGGAGAGCGCGAAGGCTGACGTGACGGCGTCCTGGACCAACGGCGGCATCAAAGTCGCGCCGGAATTGAAGGTCGAAGAGACCGAGAGATCGCGGCGGAGATTCGAGGGGCGTTTGAATGGCGGCGGGACGTCCATCGAGCTCCAGACCACGAATGGCGGCATCAGGCTGCGGCCACGGGAAGCCGCCGAGGCCGAGGCGGAGGATTCGAAGACGGAGGTCAAAACCCTCAAGCGTCGACACTGAGGACGATGATCCTGGGCAGTCACTAGCCGCCGAAATCCATTGTGGTGAGGACACGCCAGCCGCATGAACGAGGACAGAGCCAGGCGATATCATCGGCTGAAGCGACAGGCGAGCATCTTCGGGCTGATCTGGAGCGCGTTGCTGCTCGCGGTTCTGCTGGCGAGCGGCATCAGCCTGTCGATGCGCGATGCGGCCGAGGCTCTCGCCATCCGGCTCTCGTCGTCCGCGTGGCAGCCGGCGGTCACCGTCCTCGGCTACGTCGTCCTGCTGTCGGCCGTCAACGAGCTGGGCACCCTGCCGCTCTCCTTCTACAGCGGGTTTCTCCTCGAACGTCGCTACGAGCTGTCCACGGAGAAGCCGCAGTCGTGGCTGCTCGATCAGGCGAAGGCATTCGGCATCGGCGTGCTTCTGGGCGAAATCGGCGCCGAACTGATCTACGCGGAGATGCGGCGATCCCCTGATCGCTGGTGGGTGTGGGCGGGCTGCCTGTTCGCGCTGCTGATTATCGGCTTGACCAACGTCGCGCCGGTTCTGCTGCTGCCTCTCTTCTATCCGGTCAAGCCGCTCGACCGCGATGGGCTGCGCAGCCGGCTGGTCGCTCTCGCCGACAGAGCGGGCGCCCGTGTCCTCGGCGCATACGAATGGGGCCTGGCTGGCAAAACGAAGAAAGCGAACGCGGCGCTGACCGGCATCGGCGCGACCCGGCGAATTCTCGTGTCCGACACGATGCTCGCGGACTACTCCGACGACGAAATCGAAGTCGTGCTGGCGCACGAGATGGCCCACCACGTCCACGGTGACATCTGGAAAGGCATTCTCTTCGAAAGCGGGTTGATTCTTGCCGGCTTCTATCTGGCCGCCCGGTGGCTGAGCGCCTTCGCCGGGCCGGTCGGCCTGCGCGGGGTGGACGATGTGGCGGGATTGCCGGTGCTGCTGCTGGCGGCCGGCGCGGTCTCACTCGTCATGATGCCGGTTGCGCACGCAATGTCGCGGGCGTTCGAGCGGAGCGCCGACAGGTTTGCCCTCCATCTCACCCGGAACCCGTCCGCATTCGTGTCGGCGATGCGCCGGCTCGCCGCGCAGAACCTGGCAGAAGACAATCCGTCCCGGATCGTCCAGGTCCTGTTCTACAGTCATCCGCCGATTCGCGAACGGATCGGCGCCGCGGAAACGTTCAGACTGTGACCGGTCTCTACGGCAAATCGGCTCTCGGCTGAGGGCTCTAGCAGGCTGCTGAAAAACGCAGCCTGAAGTGAAAAGTTAGAACAGAAAAGTTAAAAGCAGGCGGAAAATCGCACTTTTCTGTTTTGGCTTTTCAGTTTTAACTTCAGGTCGGCGCCTTTTTCAGCGACCTGCTAGGCTGCCAGCGACGTTCGCGGCGAAGCGTTCGGACCGGCGAGTGATTGATGCCGAATCGCTTCCAGATGATGGGAAATCTGTTTCTGCTCCCAGGCGATCAGCATCGCATACAGCACGGTGTTCACAGCCAGGTGTGGCTCACGACGGACGAGCCACGCCGCTGCATTGTACGCGCCGCAGAGCGCGGCGACCGCGAAGGCGCCGGCATGAACGCCGAGTTTGAGCTCCTCGCAATTGCCGCCTTTCAGGACGGGAAGGTCCAGCGTCACGTCGTCCGCTGAAGCAACGAGCGTTCCACATCGCGTTCGAACGCAAAGGCCGCGAAGGCCGCGAAGAAAAACTGGTCACTCTTTGCTGATGCCGCCACGGCTGTTCCTACCAGGACATGTCCAGTAATGACGGCGCCTGCAACGGACAGACCGCGAAAGGCGCCAGGAAATCTGGGCTTCCTTTGCGTCCTTTGCGTCCTTTGCGTTCGACGTGCCGTCATCGCACGAGTCGGTAAACGTCGCGAATTGCGTCGCTCTCGAGCAGTTCCACCGGCAGGCTTCGGACGTAGGCCTGCAGCTTGTCTGATGCCCCCGCCCGGTTGACAACGAAGTAGCGGCAGGGACCATCGGTCGCCTCCCGAGCCGGGTCGCCGGTGTGCGGCTCGGTGTCCGCATCCGCATCCTCGTCCCCGCGGCGCGAGAGGCGCAGAAGCGTGCTGGTCGTCGGCAGGACCAGGTACCGGCGCTCCGCATCTGCCGGCATGCGTCCGATGTACCCGCCGGCCAGGGGATGCGCGTGGATCGTCGCATAGAACAGCACCCGGCGATCCTGCGCGCCGGCGCCGGGTCCAAGTCCATCGCCGACGCCGAATGGAACCTCGCACACCGCGCCCGGCGGTGCGGCAGCCAGCGCATGGTACGGTGCCGGATCGTCGAGCGTCGTGAGCGGGATCGGCGCATCGAAGTACTCGAAGGTCACCGCGGCGATCAGCAGCCACTGGAGCGCCGGCGAACGCCACCAGCCGTCTGAAGCACTGAGCCGGATCGCAACCAGCATCGCCAGTGCCATGTAGACGCCGACCATGGCTCTACCGGGTTCGCGCGCATTTGCCACAAAGGGTATGTAGCGCGCGAGGCTTTCGGGTAACCACAAGCCGGTGTCGAACCCGCCAGCAGTCAAAAAGGGCCCCGCCGCCCAGAGCGCGAACACGCCGGCGGCGATCCACCACAGACGCGCGTCCGGCGACGCATCCGGCGCCGTGCGGCTGCGCGCCGGACGGCACCACAGCAGCGCCGGCACGATGCCGATCCATGCGACGGTTTCGATGTAGTCGACGTGCATCGCCGCGTACGCGCGTTGACTGAGTGTCCGGGTCAGGAGATGACGAGGATGGCCGGCGAACGGACCCAATAGATCCACACCGCGGGGCGCGCTCCGCCAGAAGTACGTCGGCGTGACGTATTCGCCATGTCGAAGCAGGCGTCCGGTTTCGATGATGATGGGAGCGCATGCCAGCCCGAACACCGCGACGATCCAGGCAGTTGCGACAGCGGCCTGACGGAGCCGCGATGCCTCTCGATCGATGGCGATCGCCGGCCGCCACGTGCAGAGCGCCGCGCCGATCAAAGCCAGCCACATCAGCGACAGCGGGTTCTGCGGCGTGCGCAGCGACACTCGCAGGCGTCCGAGTTGAAGCGTCGTGCCGCCCGTCAGTGCGATCCACAGCGCGAGCCCGGACGCCGACGCAGCCAGCGCCATCAATGACGCGCGAATCAGCTGCCGCCGATCTCCACCGGTGAAAACATCGAGCGCATTCAGCCTCCATGAGATACGAATCCAACGGGCCGAGGCGAACACGTAGGTCACGGCAAAGATAGCGATGTACACGAGGTAGTAGTAGGCGGTGTACGCCGTCGCGGCCAGCACGAGCCCGCTGGCGATGGCGGCCGTCCTCGAGCGGCCCTCGATCGCACGATGGAACAGGAGCGCGAAAGCCGGAATGAGCCAGCCGGCGAGGAGATCGAAATGTCCGAGGAGGTGCACGGAAAAATACGGCGAGGTGCCGAACATGATGCCCGCCAGAACGGCCGCGCGTCGATGACGCGTAACTGTCCAGGCAAGCCAGTACATGCTCGCCATGTTCGCGAACACGCTGGCGAGAAGGATCGCGTTCTGTGCCGCGGCCACCGACAAGCCGTTCAGTGCGGTTGCGGCGATGAAACCTGGCAGGGCAGTGTGCGGATGATCCGCGATGGTCGTGCCGAACGGATAGAAGAGGAACGTCGTTCGGAAGAACTCCAGACCCGGCGTCGAACGGACGTGCCGCATCCACCAGAGATTCCAGAGGTAGCCGTAGTTGTCGCCGGGATCGCCGGGAATGGCATCCGACAGGTGCTGTGCGAGCGGCCAGGTCCACGCGACGGCAAGGCCAGCGAAGAGCGCTAATGGTCCGGTATGGCGCCACGCGCCTGAGCGGTCCACTGTAGTGGCTCTAGCGAATGTCACGATGGAACGCAGAGGCCGCGAAGGCCGCTAAGAAATACAGCTCTTCAGCGTCCTTTCCGGGCCTAGCCCAGAGCCGAGAGCCTAGGATTTCGTGGTGTGTTCCTGTTGCCGGGTCCCTGTCCCTTCTTCCTGCAGCAGCGCCTTGCGGCTGAGTCGAATTTTCCCCGTCGGATCGATGTTGATCACTTTCACCAGGAGCTGTTCCCCTTCCTTCAGCTCGTCACGCACGTCCTTCACGCGATGGTTCGCGATTTCCGAGACGTGCAGCAGTCCATCGGTCCCGGGCATGATTTCGACGAACGCGCCGAAGTCGGTAATGCGCTGCACCTTGCCCAGGTAGACCTTGTTCAACTCGGGTGTGGCGGTCAGCTCCTGGATGATCGAGATGGCTTTCTGTGCCGACGTCTCGTCGGCCGAAGCGACGTTCACGCGGCCATCGTCTTCGACGTCGATCTTGACGCCGGTCCGCTCGATGATGCTGCGGATCATCTTCCCGCCGGGACCGATGACGTCGCGGATCTTGTCCACCGGAATGCGGATCGTGACGATGCGCGGCGCAAACGCCGAAATGCTCCGGCGCGGCGCGGGCAACGCCTCGCGCATCTTTTCGAGAATGTGCAGCCGTCCGCGGCGCGCCTGTTCGAGCGCGGCGCGCATCACCTCGGTCGTAATGCCGCTGACCTTGATGTCCATCTGCAGCGCGGTGATGCCATCGGCCGTGCCCGCCACCTTGAAGTCCATGTCGCCGTAGTGATCCTCGGCCCCTGCGATATCCGACAGCACGGCGTACTTGCCCGTCGCCTCGTCCATGACGAGGCCCATGGCGATGCCGGCGACCGCAGCCTTCAACGGCACGCCGGCGTCCATCATCGCCAGGGCGCCGCCGCACACCGACGCCATCGACGACGATCCATTCGATTCGAGAATGTCCGAGACCACGCGCACGGTGTACGGGAACTGCTCTTCGCCGGGAATCATCGACGCGAGCGCGCGCTCCGCGAGGGCGCCGTGACCCACTTCGCGGCGTCCCGGGCCGCGCAGGAACGCCACTTCGCCGACGGAGAAGGGCGGGAAGTTGTAGTGGAGCATGAAGCTCTTCCACTGCTCCCCCTCGAAGCTCTCGACCTTCTGCGCGTCTTCGGCCGTCCCCAACGTGCAGGTCACGAGCGCCTGCGTCTCGCCGCGAGTGAAGACCGCCGACCCGTGCGTGCGCGGCAGCACGCTCGTTTCGATCCAGATCGGCCGCACTTCGTCGAACTTGCGGCCGTCCAGCCGGACTCCGTGCCGCAGCACTTCATCGCGCAGGACCTTTTCCTTCAGATCCTTGAAAATCTGCTTGGCTTCGAGCTTCCGCTCGACTTCACCTTCCGGCAGCGCCGCCACGAGATCGTCGAGGACCTGGTCCACGCGATCGTAGTTCTCCAGCTTGCCCCGGATCCGCATCGCTTCCGTGAGCGGCACCATGACTTTTTCTTCGACGTCGCGGTAGAAGTCGTGGCCGATCTGCTTCCGCTGCACCTGCAGCTTCTTCGTGCCGGCGTGGGCCGCCAGATCGTCGATGGTCGTGACGATTTGCCGGATCGCGGCGTGCGCCGCTTCAAGCGCGGCAACCACCTGCTCTTCGCTCACTTCCTTCGCGCCTGCTTCGACCATCACGATGCCGTCCCGGGTACCGGCGACGACCAGATCGAGGCGGCTCACTTTGCGCTGCTCGAACGTGGGGTTGATGACGTATTCCCCGTCGAGCAACCCGACGCGAACGCCCGCGATCGTCTTCTCAAAGGGAATCTCGGACAGCGCCAGCGCAGCGGATGCGCCGGTGATGGCCAGCACGTCCGTGTCGTTTTCCGTGTCGGCCGACAGCACCAGGGCGATCACCTGCGTCTCGAACCGCCAACCCGATGGGAACAGCGGCCGAATAGGCCGATCGATCACCCGGCTGGTGAGCACTTCCTTTTCGGCCGGCTTCCCCTCACGTTTGAAGAAGCCGCCGGGGATGCGCCCGGACGCATAGGTGTATTCGCGATAATCGACCGTGAGCGGCAGAAAATCGATGCCTTCGCGCGGGTTGGCCGCACGACAGGCGGTGACGAGCACAACCGAGTCGCCGTAGCGCACGATCACCGAACCGTGTGCCTGCTTGGCGAGCTTGCCTGTTTCGAACCGCAGGGTCTTGTTGCCGATGGTGAGTTCGCGCGTTTGTGTAGACATAATCAAATTATCGGGATGTTGGGGCGGATCCTGCTCCGCCCGCCAGGACGTAGGTGCGAGCGTGCTCTGCCCGTCAGATTCTCATGGCGCCGCGCTCACTTCCGGATGTTGAGCCGCTTGATGAGTTCGGCGTACCGCTGAGCGTCCTTCATCTTGAGGTAGTCGAGCAACCGCCGGCGGCGGCCCACCAGCATCAGCAGGCCGCGCCGCGAATGATGGTCCTTTGCGTGCGCCTTGAAATGCTCCGTGAGGTAGTTGATGCGCTCGCTGAGGATGGCTACCTGCACTTCCGGGGAGCCGGTGTCCGCGTCGTGTGTCTTGTAACTCCCGATCAACTCGGTCTTGCGATCTTTGCTCAGTGCCACGTGCCCTGATCCTCCACGGACGCCCCAGTGCCGGTGCTCCACGGGTTCGCCCGCGCTCCAGACCAGATGCGCCGTATGTCTGAAATGTCCTTACTCCAGCAAGCTCAACATGTTACCTCAGAACAACAGAGGGATGCAAAAGCCCAGGCGTGTTCGCTGGCTCACCAATCCCAATCAACTCGCCGGCATCGTCGACGAGCCGCACGTGCGCGAATGAAGGGCGGGCGGCGAAAATGCCGCTTCCGAACGTCCTCTGAATGTCTCCCGGACCCAGGTCGCGGCCGTTGAGGGCGCGCCGCACGCCTTCGGCACTCAGCACGACTGACGACCAGTTGGCCAGCATGCCGGCCATCGGGACAACCGCCGCGACCGCCCGCTCCGGCTGCTGCTCGGCGATTGCCAGCGGAATCGCGTCGTCCACCGTGAACGCACCGGCCCTGGTTCGCCGCAGCGTCACCAGGTGCGCGCCAGGGCCCAGGTGCTGTCCGAGATCGTGCGCGAGCGATCGAACGTAGAAACCCGCGGAGACGTCGAGCCGCAGCGTGAGCGTGTCGCTCTCGTACGCGACCAGGTCGATGGTGTGGGCCGTGACGTTCACCGCCGCGGCCTGGACGGGGAGAGCGCCTTCGTCGGGGCTCGAGCGTGCGCGCCGGGCGATCTTGTAACTGCGCTGGCCCGCGATCCGTTTTGCGGAGAACGCCGGAGGCCGCTGCGGATACGTGCCGCGAAACGCATTCAGCGCACGATCGATCGCGTCGCGCAATGGCAACGGTCCAACGTAAGGCGGACCCGCGGACTCGCCGCCGGCGTCGCCCGTCGCGGTGGTGACGCCGAGCCGGATCGCCGCTTCATAGCTCTTGTCGCTCGCGCTCAGAAAACGGGCGAGCCGAGTCGCACGACCAACGACGAGCGGCAAGAGGCCTGTCGCCGCCGGGTCGAGGGTACCGGTGTGGCCGATGCGCGGCTCGCGCAGGATGCGGCGCATCCGCTCGACGACATCGTGCGACGTCGGACCCGCCGGTTTGTCAACGAGGAGCAGGCCGTCCATCGATGACTGCGGTGACTTTTTCGACGAATTGTTTCTGCAGCGAATCGATCCCGCCGGTGGCGGTGCAGCCGGCGGCGTTCCGGTGGCCGCCGCCACCGTACTCCTTGGCGACGAGACCGACGTCGACGTCGCCTTTCGATCGCATGCTGACCCGGTACTGCTCGCCTTCGATCTGCTTGAAGAAGATTACCGCCTGGATCTCCTTGACCGTCAGCGGGAGGTTGATCAGGCCTTCGGTGTCCTCGTATGTGCCGCCTGCGGCCCGCACCATTTCATGATCGAGGTACACGATCGCGATGCGTCCGGTGCGATCGATCTGCATCCCGCTCAGCACGGCGCCAAACAGCTTGAGCCGGCCCATGTTGTTGCTGTCGTACACGTCGCGCGCCACCCGCACCGGATCCACGCCGGCCTCGACGACCTCGCGGCAGATGTCGAACGTACGCGGCGAGATGCCCGAATAATGAAACGACCCGGTGTCGGTGAGAATGGCCAGGTAGACGTGCGTCGCAATGTTCACCGTCACCTTCACGCCGAGTGCGCCGACGAGAGCGTAGACCATCTCGCCGCACGCGGCCGCGGTCGAGTCGAACCAGTTGATGGCGCCGTAGGCCCTGTTGTCCGGATGATGATCGATATTGATGACGAAGTACTGGTCGAGTCCTTCGACACCGGTCCGGGTCAGATCGCCGCATTCCATGACGATCGCCGCGTCGAAAGCGCCCTCCACTCGCGGCGCGATGACGATGTCGGCGACGCCGGGAAACAGCTGCAGGGGAGGAGGCGCCGGGTCGGCGTTGACAACGACGGCCTGTTTTCCGAGTTCCCGCAGCGCGAAGGCCATCGCGAGCTGGGATCCGATGGAGTCGCCATCGGGGCGGGCGTGCGATGAGAGCACGAACCGCTCGCGCGAGCGAATCGCGTGGACGATTTGCTGGAGGTCAGGATTGGTCGTCGTCATCGGTGGGCGCCGGCGCGGCGTGGAGCTCGTTGATCAGCTGTTCGATGCGGTCCTGACCGGCGATCGATTCATCGTAAATGAATTGCAATTCAGGCACGCGTTTCAATCGCAGGCGCGCGCCGATCTGACGTCGCAGAAACGGCAACGCACGATGCAACGTGCGATCGGACTGGCGCCGCCCCTTTTCGTCGCCGAGGACGGTGTAGAACACGCGCGCCTGCTGAAGGTCGCGGGTCAGCTGGACCCTGGTAATGGTGACGAACCCCAGACCGGGATCGTGCACTTCGCGCGCCAGCAGATCGCCAAGCTCGCTGCGGATTTGATCGGCGACGCGTTCGGGCCGCGAGCCTTGAGGCATTCCAACTCTCAACTCTCAACTCTCAACTCTCAACTCTCAACTCTCAAAGCCCCGCGCCTTCATTCGAGCGCTGAGACTTGAGACTTGAGACTTGAGACTTGAGACTTGAGAAGTGCCTCATGTCAGGAACTCCGTTTCGGTACGCGTAATCAGTCCCGGTTCGACCCGCTCGATTTCTTCGGCCACCGCCGTCAGCTCGCGATCGGCATGCTTCTCGTCCGTGCTGACGGTGACGACGGCGAGTGCGGCGCGCTGCCAGAGGTCCTGGTGCTCGACCTCGGACACTGCCACGTTGAACTTCTTCAGCCGGTCCTTGATCCGCCGCAGGACCATCCGCTTCTCTTTCAGCGACTGACTGCCGGGCACATGGAGCTCAACCGTCAACAGGCCCACCACCATTGAATTTCGAATCAGGATTTTCGAATTCCCAATCCGCACGCCACGAAGCCACGAAGATCACGAAGAAGAATAGAACACATCTTCTTCTTCGTGGGCTTCGTGTCTTCGTGGCAAAAGAATGTGACGACCACCGGGATGCTGGGGTTCGTGCTAGGCAGTGACAGCCACCCGTTCCATGGCGAACACCTCGATCATGTCCCCGACTTTGATGTCGTGGTAGCGCTCGAAGCCGATGCCGCACTCGAATCCGGTCTTCACTTCGCTCACGTCGTCCTTGAAGCGCCGGAGCGATCCGGCCGGCAATGGTGCCGAACTTCGGGACCTTGAACGTGTCGCGGACCTCGGCGATCCCGATCCGGACCTCTTTGAACGTCGGCTCGAGCAGTCCGGTCATCGCCTTCTTCATTTCGTCGGTCACGTTGTAGATCACCGAATGCTGTCGGATATCGACGCGCTCGCGCGTGGCGATGTCTTCTGCGTTGCGATCGGGCCGCACGTTGAAGGCGATGATGATGGCATTCGACGCCGAGGCGAGCAGCACGTCCGATTCGTTCACCGCCCCGACGCCGGCGTGGATAATACGAATCTTGACCTTCTCGTCCGTCAGCTTTGCCAGCGTGTCGGCCAGCACCTCGGCCGAGCCCTGCACGTCGGCCTTGATGATGATCGGCAGTTCCTTCATGCCGCCTTCGGCGATCTGCGCCTGCAGCGATTCGAGCGTGAGCCGCGCGCCTTTTGAGCCGAGCGCGCGCGTCTTCGCCTGTTCCTCGCGGAAGGCCGCAATCTGACGCGCCTTCGCCGCGTCGGCCACCTGGAACACGTCGCCCGGCTGCGGCAGCCCGGTCAGGCCGAGGACTTCGACCGGCGTGGACGGCCCCGCCGCCTTCGTGGGGCGGCCGCGGTCGTCGATCAACGCGCGCACGCGGCCGACAATCGGTCCCGCGATGAAGGTGTCGCCCACGCTCAGCGTTCCATCCTGCACCAGCACCGTGGCCACGGGACCACGTCCCTTGTCGAGCTTCGATTCGAGGACGGTGCCGGTCGCGTTGCGCTTCGGGTTGGCCTTCAGGTCGCCAATATCGCTGACGAGCAGCACCATTTCGAGCAGCAGCTCGATGTTCTGTTTCTTCCGCGCCGACACCTCGACGGTGACCGTCTGCCCGCCCCACTCTTCCGGCATCAGGTTCAGCTCGGTCAGCTCGCGCTTGACCCGCTCCGGATTGGCGTTCGGCTTGTCGATCTTGTTGATCGCCACGACGATCGGCACGTTGGCCGCCCGGGCGTGATCGATCGCTTCCCTCGTCTGCGGCATCACACCGTCGTCTGCCGCGACAACCAGGATGACGATGTCGGTGACCTTGGCGCCACGGGCGCGCATCAGCGTGAATGCTTCGTGGCCCGGCGTGTCCAGGAACACGATATTGCGCTTGTTGATCGTGACGTGATACGCGCCGATGTGCTGCGTGATGCCGCCCGCTTCCCGCTCGGCCACGCGGGTTTCGCGGATGACATCGAGCAGGCTCGTCTTGCCGTGATCGACGTGGCCCATCACGGTGACGACCGGTGCTCGCGTGACCACGTCTTCGGCGCGTGCTTCGTCGGTGTCGACCTGCAGAAGTTCCTCCTCGAAGCTGCGCATCTGGACGTCTGCGCCAAATTCGCGTGCAATCATCGTGGCCGTTTCCGTGTCCAGCGTCGAGTTGATGGTCAGCATCAGCCGCTTCATCAGCAGCTTGGCGAGCACGTCCTTGACGCGCACGTCCAGCTTGTCCGCAAGGTCTTTGACAGTCATGCCCTCCGCCAACGTAATGTTCCGCGTCACCGGTGGCGGCGCGGCCGGCATCGACGACGCAGTCGGACGCGGGCCCTGATCGCGTCGCTGGGTTGCGGCAGGCCGCCCGCCGCCACCGGGGCGCTGACCGCCAAATGGAGGACGGGAGGGCATCCCCGGCCGTTGCGGATACGGATACTGCTGCGGAGGCCGCGGGGCCGAGCCCGGCTGCTGCGCGCGAATCGGTTGCGACGGAAGCGGACGCGGCCCACCCATGGGCGGCTGAGGTCTCGACGACGGGTACGAGGGCCGCTGGCCCGCAGCCGGCGCACCGGGTGGCCGCTGCATCGGCGCCGGAGGACGCACACCAGCCGTACCGGTCTGGCCCGCAGCCGCGGCAACACCGGCGGCAGCGGGCCGCGCAGTTGTCGGAATGGCCGGCCGTTCGGGCGGTTTCGGCGCCGGGCGGGACACGGCTCGCGGCGCTGGCGCGGTCGGCAGCGGCGGCGTCGGCGTCGTTGGCCGTTGTTCTTCGATCCTGAGGCGCAGCGTCGGGGGAACCACGCGACCCGGCGCCGCCGGCCTGGCTGCCGGTGCGGGCGGTTCGACCGCTGGCGGTGCCGGCGCAGGCGGCGCGGCGGCGACTGGCGCTTCCGCGGCCGGAGCCGGAGGTTCCACGACGGGCGGCGGTGCCGGTTCAATTGTCGGTTCCACGACGGGCAGCAGCGGAGCTTCTGCCACCACGACCGGCGGCGGTGCCGGCGCAACCACCTCGGGCGGCGCCGCTGCGACCGGCGGCTCGAGCGCCGGGACCGGCTCGGGCTCAGGCTCCGATGGTGGTGGCGGAGCGACTGCGGCCGGCTTCACCGTCTTGACGAGTCGCGGCGGCGGGAGGGGATGTGCGACCGGCTTCGGCGGTTCCGGCTTTTTCGCCGGCGCGCCCTTTCGCGCGCCGGCCTTGGCCACCGGCGTTTCCGCGAAGATGTCGCCGCTCGGCAGCGAGATGTTGCGCTGGCGGGCGAGGCGG
>QHWF01000598.1 GCA_003222455.1 Acidobacteriota bacterium | reverse complement strand
GCCTCGTAGAACCACTGCATCGTGAAGATGGTCCGCGTGAGCGTGTTGTCCTTCGCGCGCGGATTCGGATCGGCGTCGTGATCCAGCAGGAACTTGATGTACTCGAGGTGATCGACGTCCGGCTTCGGGACCGGGTAGTCGCCTCCTTCGATGTTGCGATTGTCGGTGGCGAGATACAGCGGCGTCCATCCGCCCTTGTTCGCGATGTTGACGTTCGCGCCGCGCTCGATCAGGTACTTGCCGAGCTGATAATGCCGGTTGTTCGTCGCGGTGAGCAGCGGCGTCCATCCGTACTCCGACGTCTGATTGACGTCCGCGCCCGCGTCGATCAGGAATTTCGCCGACTGGAGATCGCCTTCGCGAGCGGCGAAGATTAATGGCGTGAGGCCACCCCCGCCGGAACCGACCAGGCCGGCGACGATCACATCCGTATCGTCCACATCAGGTGCAGGTGCCGGAGGCGTGGGCGTCGGAGCTGCTGCAGACGCGGGAGTGTTCGGGGCCGGCACGGTGCCCGGCCGGTTCCCGGCTTGACTTCCAGGCGGCGCCGACGGGTCGCTGGTCTCCTCGCCCCGTGTTCCGTCGGCGTTCAGCGTGCGGCGGAAGCCGAGCGAGATCTTCATGCCATGCGCGGCTTCGTATTCGAGCTGTTGTTCGTACGTTCTTCCTGCCGCCGCCGCCGCGGCGTGTCGGCGCACGGCGTCGCGCACGGCAGCCGTGTTGACGCGCGGCGCCATGTAGTTTCGGGGGAGACCGGCCGGACCGGTGCGTGCGGCACAGTCGGCGCCGAGCTCGAGCAGCGCCTTGACCGCTACCGGGTGCCGCTGTTCAGCGGCCCACATCAGCGCGGTCGTGCCGCGCAGCTTTTCCGTGGCGTTCACGTCGGCGCCGGCGGCCACGAGCAGCTTGACCGCTTCGGGATTGCCATTGCGCGCGGCATACATCAGCAGCGTCTCGCCATTCGGTCCGCGCTGTCTGGCGTCGGCCCCGGCGTGCAACAGCCGGTCGACGATCGCGGCATTGCCGTACAACGCAGCCATGGCCACCGGCGTCACGCCCTCGCGATTCCTGGCATCCACGGTGGCGCCCGCGCGAATCAGCAGATCCGCGGCCTCGAGGTCGTCGCGGTAGACCGCCCAGTGCAGCGCCGTGGCGCCATCGACCTGCGGCGCCTTCACGTCGGCCTTCTGCTGCAGCAACGTGCGGAGAGCGGCCTTGTCGCCCTTCATCACGGCGTCGGCGACGTCGCTGCGGCCCGCCGCGGCAATGAACACGCTCGCCACGACCCAGACCACCGCAACGCAGCAGTTTCGATGTTCACGCATGGCCATACATGATTACTAGGTAGTGTCCGGCTTCAGCCGGACCGTGTCTGCCGTCAGCCTGGCTTCAGCCGGACCTGGTCCGCCTAAAGGCGGACACTACCGTCATTTCCGCGTAGCTCACACCAACTTCTGCAGCCGGCCCGTGCTGTCTCCCTGTTGTTCGAGATGAACGCCGTACAGATCCTGAATGGTCAAGAGCAGGTTGCCGGTCGGTACGGTTTTCCGTTCGTACGCGACGTGGCGGTTGCCTTTGATCTGGCCGTTTGCGCCGCCGACGAGAATGTGCGGCACGTCGTAGTGCTGGTGCTGATTGGAGTTCCCCATGTTGGTGCCGTACATGATCAGCGAGTGATCCAGCAGCGTGCCGTCGCCGTCCGGGATGCCCTTCAGCTTCTCGGCGAAATACGCGAGCGTCGAGACGTGGTACCGGTTGATGTCGGCGTAGCGCCGGATCTGCACCGGATCTTCCTGATGGTGCGAGGCGCCGTGGAACCCGCCGCTGACGCCGCCGTTGGGGAACAGATCGTTCTTCGGGAACACGTAGCTGCGCGCCGTCAGGTCGCGCGCCCCGAGCAGCGTCGCGACGCGCGTAATGTCGGCGCGGAACGCGAGCGCGAGCATGTCGAAGTGCAGCTTGATGTGCTCGTCGAACGACTCGGGGATGCCCGGTGGCAGATCGATCTCGGGCACGTCGGCCGACGCTTTGGCCGCCAGCTGGATCCGCCGCTCGATCTCGCGAATCTCGTCCGTGTACTGGTTCAGCGTGCGCCGATCGCCGGCCCCGAGCTCCTTCATCAGGCTCGCGATCTGCCCGCGGACCGAATCGAGAATGCTCTGGTTCTGCCGCATCCGCGCGGCGCGCACGTCGGGAGTCGAGCCGCTGCCGAACAGACGCTCGAATACTGCCTGCGGATTGAGCTCCATCGGCAGCGGACTGGTCCGCAGCGGCTCGCCCGGCGGCGTCGGCAGACCAATCCAGGATATCGAATTCGTGTACGAGCAGCTGTAGCCTTCGCCGCAGTTGCTCGAGCTCGAGTTGGGATCTTCAACCGCGAGCTGCAGCGACGGCAACAGCGTATCCTGCCCGATCTTCCGCGCGATGTTCTGATCGATCGTCGGACTGCCGACCGTGGCATCGGAGCCGGCGGTCTTTCTCGGCTTGATCCCCGTGAGGTAGGCGGCCGCCACCCAGTGATCCGATCCCGTCGTGCCTTCGGGCGGCTCGGCCGACTTCGACCAGAGACCGGTCATGACGGTCGTGTGATCTCTGAGCCGGTCGAGCGATTCCAGGATGTAGGGGAGCTTGGCCGGCAGCGGCCCTTCCTCCTTCGGCTCCCAGTAGCCGGGCGCCATGCCATGCGGGAAAAAGACGCCGACGAACCGCGGCTTCGGGCTCGCGGCGCTCTGCGCGAGCAGCGTCGACGCGGGCACCATCGCGTCGAGCAGCGGCAACGTGAGCGTGCAGCCGGCACTCTTCAGGAAGGTGCGTCGCGGCACGTGTTTTTTCGCGATGTACATAAACTATCTCGCTTCATCTTGAGGGTCCGGCTGAAGCCGGACACTACCTTCAGGGTCCGGCTGACCGCCTTCGCCAAGGCTACGGCGGTCCGCCACAGCTTCAGCGACGGGGGAAGCCGGACACTACCGCCGGCTGTCTTTTTGCGCCGCGCCCCCGGACGTCGGAGCGGCCGTGTCCGGCATCTTCATGTTCATCTGGAACGGTTTGCTCCTGACCACGCCGAGGACGAGCGCCGAGAAACGATTCTCCTGGTGCGCCGCATCGTGGGCGATCGAGCGCACCAGCGGCATATCCTGGTACTCCATGCCGCGACCGAGCCCGTACGTCAACAACTTCTCCGCAACCACCTGGACGAATTGATCGGAGTAGCCCGCCAGCCAGCCCCGCAAGCCTGCCGGTCCGTCGATTTTCGTCCCGTCGAAAACCTGTCCGGACGCATCGACAGGCGTGCCCTCGTCGTGACTCCGCCACACGCCGATGCCATCGAAGTTCTCCAGCGCGAAGCCGATCGGATCCATGAGGCTGTGACACTGGACGCAGTCGGCCCGCACCCGATGATCCATCATCTTCTGCCGCATCGTCGGCTCGCGCGCATTGCCGGCCGCGTCGCTTGTTTTCGGCTTGAGCGGTGGCACGTCGGGCGGCGGGTCGGGCGGGCTCATGCCGAGGATGTTCGTCATGATCCACTTCCCGCGCGTGACCGGCGAGGTTCGTTCTGGCTTGGAAGTCGTCGTGAGAAACGCGCCTTTCCCGAGCAGCCCGCGCCGCATGTCCAGGCCGGGATCCAGGTTCACGCGCCGGAACTGGCTGCCATAGATATTCGGAATGCCGTAGTGCCTGGCGAGCCGCTCGTTGACGAACGTATAGTCCGCGGTCAGCAGATCGAGCACATTGCGATCCTCGCGGACGATGCTGTCGAAGAGCAGTTCGACTTCACGGCGCATGGCGCGGCGCAGCGGATCGTCGAAGTCGGGATAGACCATCGGCAGCGGACCCACGCTGTCCATCCCGCGCAGGTTCAGCCACTGCCCGGCGAAATTGATCGCCAGCGCTTCGGCGCGCGGATCCTCGAGCATGCGCCGGACCTGCCGTTCGAGGACCGCCGGATCTTTCAGCTTGCCCTGGCTCGCCAGCGCGATCAGGTCGTCGTCGGGCACCGTGCTCCAGAGAAAGAACGACAGCCGCGATGCCAGTTCCAGATCGCTGATCCGGTAGAGTTGAGCGGCCTTGACGTTCGCGGGCTCCACCTCGATCCGGTAAATCAGCCGCGGATCGGCGAGGAGGCGCGCGAGCGCCATCTCGATGCCCGCGTCGAAGTTACCGTCCTGGCGTCCCGATTGATAGAAGTCCATCAACGACTGAACTTCGGCATTCGAGACCGGATGCCGGAACGCGCGCGTTGCCAGCGTGGTGATGACTTTCCGCGCGCACGCCGCCTCGTCGGCCGCGGACGCTGGCCGGCACACGAAGATCCGGCGGCGGCTCGGCGAGTCCCTGGCAGGCGCGGCGTTGAACGGCCCTTCGATTCGCAACGTCCCCACGTGCGGGAAGAACGTGAACCCGGGCGTGGGACCGGTCTGGAGCGTGTCGCGCATGAAGTGCTGATCGAGGTCGAGCACCGGCGCGAGATTCGTTTGCGGGAACGTGGCGCCGACCATGTGCGGTCCCGCAGTGGTGGTGAACCGCACCGTCATTTTCGGGATCTCGTTGCGCAGCGTGAGCGAGCCTCGTCCGCGCGCGCCGGCTGCTCCGCCGCCGGGCCCGGCTCCGCGTCCGCGCTGTCCGGCCGGCGCGGGGGACGCACCGCCGCAATTGGCCTCCGGAGCACCGAAGCGCCGGCTGCCCTGCCAGTCCAACAGCTGCACGCGTGCGCTGTCGAGCAGGATCTCGAGCTTTTCGCACGGGACCGAGCCGAATCCCGTCGGCGACATGTTGTCGCCGAAAATCGGCGTGACGGTCACCGCATACTCGCCGTCGGAGGGGAACACGTGCTTGACGAGCAACCCGCCTCGCGTGCCGAAGGGCAGCCCTTCGATGTGGTAGTCCTGTGACGTGTCTTCCGGCGTCCGATAGACCACGAGGCCGGCAGGCGCCGGTTCGCCAATCGCCAGGCGGCTGATCTTGCCCGCGGCGGCCACGTACGCTTCGACGAGCGTCGAGGACAGGCCCAGCGCGCCCGCGATGTTGTCGAAGCCGTGCGTCGAATCGTCCGAGGGCAGCAGCGCCGCCGCGTCGATTTCGAGATCGAGGACGTCACGGATGGCGTTCGCGTATTCGGTTCGATTGAGCCGATGCAGTCCTGGCGGCGGGGCGTACGGTGCGGCGCCTCGATCGAGCTCACCTTCCAACCACGTGATGAAGCCGGTGTAGGTCGCCTTGTCCGGCCGGCGCGCCCCGGCGGGCGGCATCATGCCGGCCCGCAGCTTGCGAACCACACGTTCCCACTCGCCGGCGTGATCGCTGATGCGGGCGATGTCGAGATCGTCGAGCGTCAGCTTCCGCGCGGGCTCCTGGCCGGCGGCCTTCGCCCGCTGGTTGTGACAGCTCACGCAATAACGATCCAGCAGGGCGCGCTGCGGCGGAACCGCGGCCGGCGCGGCCGCAGGCGCCGGCGGCGCCTGATTCCAGGGAGAGCCGGCTGTGAAACCGGTGACTGCCACCGCAAACGGCATGAGTACCACGCACGCGGCAGTCAGGGCTGTCTTCGTCATCTCGATGCGTGCTCCCGCTGGGGTAGTGTTCACCTCACCAGCGCTTATCATAGCCGAGGATCTGATATATCTATCGTCGCCGATTGTAACGCGCGGGCCGACACAAGCCTCTGGCACAGCGCACGTGAGTTGAGTAGACTGGCCGCGCTTTTCGATGGGTGAGCTTGGCGGCGATGGCCGACCGTTCAATCCAACGTGCTGGTCCGACTCCAGCGTCGGTCCGAGGGGGCGGACACTCGGGTCCG
>QHWF01000597.1 GCA_003222455.1 Acidobacteriota bacterium | reverse complement strand
GCCTTCCACAGCTGCGCGGCGCGTTCACGAGCCGCAACTTCCTGTTCGGTTGTTGCTGCCGATGGCGATGGATCGAGATGGGCGGTTTCGCGCGTGGTGCGCCGCCGATCCGATCGCTGCCGATCCAGCGCGAGGCGCCACGTCATGCGCACCAGCCAGGCGCGGAAGGCGTTGCGATCGCGAAGCTGCCGGAAGCGGTGGTACGCTTTGGCGAATGCCTCTTGCGCCACGTCTTCGGCGTCTTCACGATGCCGCAGCACGCTGTAGGCGACGCGGAAGGCGAGCGTTGAGGTTTCAGCCAGACGGGCTTCAAACTCCCGTTCGAGGTCCGTATCCACGTCTACGAATCCGCTGACCGCCAGGGACTGCCGCTCGTGCATCAGTTCGGGCTCGTCACCGCTTCTTCATCCTGCCAGACGCCGCCGGCGACGGGCAGGTTCACTGGGCTCAAAGCGCCGGCAGCTTCGAGCCGCATGTGCTTTGAGCAGCATCAGGGTAATCAGCGGCGTATTTGGGCCACGAAGACACGAAGACACGAAGAAGAAGTTGGGCTGAAAGCAGTCAGAGCCTGCGTTGGCGAACGCGGCGCGCCGCCTCATTGCCGCCTCGCCCGTAGCGCCATCGCCAGGTTGCGTCGCGCATCGATGAAATCGGGATTGAGCTTCAACGCCTGCTGGAACTCTGCGATCGCGTCGTCGAGCTTGCCCTGCGATCCGAGCGCGATTCCGAGGTTGTTGTGCGCTTCGACAGAGTGCGGCGCGAGGCGAAGCGCCGCACGCAAGACCGCCACCGCTTCGTCCAGTTCGCCGGCTTCGAGCAACGCACTGCCGAGATCGTACTGAACGGCTGCGTCCGTGGGCGCCAGCTGCGCGGCGCGACGCAGGTGATCGAGGCCATCAACCCGCGATCCGAGTCTCATGAGGGCATCGCCGAGGTTCCGGTGCGCTTTGACCGAATCGGGATCCACCGCGAGCGCCTTCCGGAAGTCGGCGATCGCTTCGTCGAGCCTGCCCGTTGCCGAGAGCGCGATCCCGAGATTGTTGCGCACGTCGGCCGAGTCGGGCATTGCCGTCAGCGCGATCTGGAAGTGTTCGGCGGCGGCCGCGGACTGCCCTTCATCGAGCAGCGCATTCGCCAGGTTGTAGTGGGCTTCCGGATAGTCAGGCCGAAGGGTCAGCGCGAGTTCATACGTGGTCACCGCATCCTGGACCTGGCCGGCGGCACGAAGCGTGGAGGCCAGGTTGTTGTAGGCGGGCGCGTAGTCCGGCCGCAGCTCGATGGCGCGGCGGTAATGCGCCATCGCCTCGTCGAGCCGGCCGTCCGATTGCAGCGCGGCGCCGAGATTGTGTTCCGTGACGGCGCGATTCATCGTGGACGAGACCAGCGGCCAGTTCGACACCACGGCGACCGGCGCAAGCGCTGCAAGCGCCCCGATCGTTCTCTTTCGACCGGCCGCGCCCGTCCAACCGGCTCTTCCATCATCCCCATTCACGCGTGCCCCACGCGTCCAGCGTGCCCAACCTGCCTGACCTGCCCTGCCAGCCCCACCCGCCCGGGTGATGGCCGCCGCGGCGAACAGCACGAGCAACGGCACGAGCGGATACCGATAGCGCGCAAACACATAGAAAAGGACGACGCTGGCTGCATACGCCGCGAGCATCACGTACACGATCGTCACCTTCGTCCGGTTCGGCCACGTGACAATCATGCCGAGCACGGCGAGCGGCACCAGCACGCCGAAATGCCCGACGGCCGACGCGAGACGGAGGATCACCGACCATTCGGCGTGCGACTCCTGACTCTCGGTATCCAGCATTTCGGTGGCATTCACCAGCAGCGCAGCTTTTCGCACGACCAGTTTCAACCACGCGCCTGGATTCGAGGCGATGAAGTCCAGTGCCCGATCGGTCCAGTACCCGGACACTTCGGCAGGCGTCAGCTTCCGCCGGAGCGCACGTTCGGCGATCTCGGTCGCATCCTGACGTTCGTACTCCGGCGCGCCGCGGCCGAACCGCAGCGGCTGATACGAGCCGTCGGACTGCGGGTTGTTCCCGATGTAGAAGTTCGGGCCGAACTGTGAGGTGGTGACATAGAACCCGCCGCCGACCGTGCTGTTGCGGATGGCGACCGGCACGATCACGATAGCCACACCGGCCAGGAATGCCGCGGCCGCCCGTGGCGAGTGCCAGAAGGACCAGACGGCGATGACCGCGGTGAAGACGATCGCGTTTTCTCGAGTGAGACTCAAGCCGCCGATTGCGACGCCGAGTGTGATCCAGTCGGTCTCGGTAGTGTCCGGCTTCAGCCGGACCGTGATGATTCGCGCAATCAGCCAGAGCGCCAGACACACGAAGAACACGTCGAGGACCGATTTCTGAATCAAGCCGTCGAAAAAAATCGCCGGCGCGTAAAGCGCGAGCATCAATCCCGCGGCCAGGCCAGCGCGAACCGAGAACAGACGGCGCGCGGCCAGGCTGAGAAGGACGCACGCGGCCGACCCGACGAACGCCTGCACCACGCGCACCAGCAGCAGATGCCGGCCGCCGATCGCATAGAGCAGTCCAAGAAAGTAGGGATAGAGCGGCGCCTGATAAAAGACCTCGTGACCGATCCAGTCGCCGCCGGCGAGGCGTTGCGCCCACTCGTCATAGGCACGCGAGTCGCCAAGCAGCACCGTGAAGAACGGCGCGCGGCGGATCTGCCAGAGGTGCACGAGACGAACCGCGAGCGCGACGGCGAATATTGCAACGGCCGGGCCACCGAATCCGCCTCGCGCGGCCGGCGGCGGCAAAGTCGCGCCGGCAGGCCAGGTCAGCCCGGTGGTGGGCCGAGCACGTTCGGCCCCACGAGGAATTGGCATCGGGGCAACGAGGGTATGCTACCGCATGGTTCCGGCGATGATCGCCGCGATGCTGGCGCTGACGTTCACCAAAGACATCGCGCCGATCATCTGGGCGCGATGTGCCACATGTCATCGCCCTGGCGGCATTGCGCCATTCAGCCTGTTGTCGTTCGCCGACGTCAAGCAGCGCGCGACGTTGATTCGTGCCGTGACCGCACGCCGCATCATGCCGCCGTGGAAGCCCGAGCCCGGCAAGGGCGAGTTCGCCGATGCGAGACGTCTGAGCGATGCCGAGATCGCCGCGATCGAGCAGTGGATCGCCGAAGGTGCCGCCGAGGGCGACCCGGCACATCTTGCCCCTTTACCCGCGTGGAGCACTGACTGGCAGCTTGGCGCGCCGGACGTCGTCGTCCGTATGCCGGAACCTTTCCACGTGCCTGCGGACGGGACCGACGTGTTCCGAACATTTGTGCTGCCGGTGCCGGTCTCACGGCCACGGTACGTGCGCGCGGTGGAGTTCCAGCCGGACAATGCGCGCGTGGTGCATCATGCAACGCTTGGCATCGATCGCACACGATCGTCACGTCTGCTTGATGAGCGCGATCCGGAACCGGGATATGTCGGCGGAATGGTCCCGGACGCCCGCTACCCGGAGGGACAGCTCCTTGGGTGGACGCCGGGGCAGTCGGCGCACGACGTAGCGCCGGGTACCGCCTGGCGGCTCGAACCCGGCAGCGACGTCGTCGTCCAACTGCATTTACAGCCGACCGGCAGGCCCGAACCGCTGTCGATTTCAGTTGGATTCTTCTTCACTGATGATCCGCCGACGCGAACGCCAGTCGGGCTGCGGCTTGGTAGCGAGACGATCGACATTCCGCCGGGTCAGCGTGATTACACGATCGCCGACAGCTACGTCACGCCGGTCGACGTGGAAGTGATCGCCATTCAGCCGCACGCGCACAACCTGGCGCGCCGCATGACCGCGACGGCGACGCTGCCGGACGGCAGCAGACGATGGCTGATTGCAATCGCCGACTGGGATTTCCGGTGGCAGGAGGTCTACCGGTACGAGCGATCCATCGTGCTGCCGAAGGGGACGACGATCGCGATGGAGTATGTCTACGACAACTCCGCCGACAACATCCGCAATCCCCGTCATCCGCCGGGGCGTGTCGTGTGGGGCCAGAATACGACCGACGAGATGGGTGATCTCTGGGTCCAACTGGTGCCGCGCACGGCGGGCGATTACACGTCGCTGAACGCGGACGTTCAACGGAAGCACAGCACCGAAGACCTGGCCGCGTACACGAAACTGCTCCAGGCGGATCCGACCAATCCCCTCCGTCATGATGCAGTGGCGGATCTCTATCTGGAAACGCGGCAGCTCGACGCCGCCATCGATCACTTCCGCCAGTCGCTGTCCCTGAACCCGCGGTCTGCATCCACACATTACAACCTCGGATACGCGCTGGCATTACAGGGTCGGCGCGACGCGGCCATCGAGAGTTTTCGCGCCGCACTGCAGGTCGATCCCGACTACGCACCTGCACACAACAATCTTGCCGCGATGCTCCAGCTCGCCGGGCGCACCGACGAAGCGGTGGAACACTATCGCCGAGCCGCGACGCTGAGGCCTGACAACGTCGAGGCGCGGGCAAATCTCGGGCAACTCTTATCGGCGCGGCGCGAAGAACGTGCGGCAGCGGCAGAGTTCCGCGCCGTCCTGGCCATGCGAGAGGACAATCCCCAGGCACTCGCCGGCCTGGCCTGGATCGAGGCCACGTCGACCGATCGATCGCTGCGGAATCCGGAAGACGCCGTTCACCTGGCGGAACGCGCGGCGGTCGCGACAACGCGGCGCGATTTAACCGTTCTGGACGCGCTCGCCGCCGCGTATGCCGCCGCGAGCCGGTTCGACGAAGCGGTCCACGCCACTGAGGAAGCCGCCGATCTCGCGCAAGCGCAGGGGCGTCTGGACCTGGCGACCCGGTTCCGCGAGCGCGGAAAGCTCTATAAACGAAAGGAGCGGCGCCATTAGGAATTCAGAATCTGGAATTTGGAATCCGGCATTCGTGGGTTATCCAACTTTCCGTAATAAGCGGCCGGGCAGATGATTGGTCAGTCCAATTGATCTGGATCTTTGAAGCTGATCGGGTTAGCCTCCTGCACCTAGAGGAGCGTGGCCGGGTAACTGAAACGGCCACACGCCACGACATTCAACGCAGAAAACCGCAGAACTCGCAGAACAAGACCGGTTTTCTCTGCGGGTTCCGCGAGTTCCGCGTTGATCGTCGTGGCGAGGTGAAGAGTCAATTCTGCCGGCGCAAGCGGGCAGGCCTTATCTCGATTGAACGTGTCCTGAGTCAGGGTGACTGGCGAGGAGGATGGGCATGGCGAGAAGGATCCTGGCATCGGTGGCCGTCGCGGCGGCAGTACTGGCCGTGCCCAGCCTGGCGCGCGCCCAGAGCGCGTTTGCGGGCGTTGTGAGAGACACGACCGGCCAGCCCGGCGCTGATCGAGCAGGTCAGGACCGCGACAACCGACTCGAACGGCGCTTACAAAATCGAGAACCTCCGCCCCGGCGTGTACGTCCTCACGTTCAGCCTTCCCGGTTTTTCGACGGTGAAGAAGGAAGGGGTGGAGCTCGCCTCGAACTTCACCTCGACGATCAACGCCGACATGCGTGTCGGCGCCGTCGAAGAAACGGTGACGGTCGCCGGCGAATCGCCGGTCGTCGACGTGCAGAGCAACGTCAAGGCGCAGGTCCTGCCGCGCGACATTCTCGATGCCGTGCCGACGGCCCACACCATTCAATCGGTCGGACAACTGGTCGTCGGCGTGACGCTGACCGCGCCGGATGTCGGCGGATCGCAGGCGATGCAGCAGACCTACTTTACCGTTCACGGCCTGGGCGCGGCGCAGACGTCGGTCCTCAACGACGGCATGATCATCAATGGCCTGCAGGGCGACGGCGCCATTCAGACCTACTTCAACGAAGGCACCAATCAGGAGATGGTCTACCAGACGGGCGGCGGGAACGTCGATTCGCCGACCGGCGGCGTGAAGATCAACATGGTGCCGAAAGAAGGCGGCAACCGGTTCAGCGGGTCGCTGTTCGAGGGCTACGAGAGCAGCTCGCTCCAGAGCAACAACCTCACCAGCCACCTCGCCTCGCTCGGTGTCAAGTCAGTCGACAAGATCGGCCGGTACAGCGACACCGACTACACCCAGGGCGGACCAATCAAGCGGGACGCGGTCTGGTTCTTCGGCTCGGTCCGCTTGTTCACGGTCAACAAACCGATTTCCAACACCTACGTGTCTGACGGTAGCGTGGCCGGTATCGCGGCCTGTCAGGCGGCGCTCGCCGGCAGCGGCGGCGCGCTGTGCCCGCAGGGCGTCGATCCGCAGCACCAGTACAGCGGCCTGGCCCGCATCACCTGGCAGATCAGTCCGCGCAACAAGCTGTCGGGGTACTACGATCGCATCCACAAAGTGCGCGGCGCCGCGATGAACCCGGGCGACGATCAGACTACTTCGTCGGTGCGGTGGAATTCGCCGCTCTACACGACGAACAGCATCAAGTACCAGTCGACGGTCAGCAGCAAGCTGCTCGTCGAAGGCGGCTTCTCGAGCAACCTCGAACGCTACAACAACCTGTATCCCGAAGGCATCGAACAGCAGTGGGGAACGGCGGCCTGGCTCGCCGGCGCGCGCCACGTCGATCTGACGAACAGCCTGTTTTCGAAGGCCCCGACGAGCGAGACGGGGCAGTACCCGGACCGCTACAACGCGCAGGCCGCCGCGTCGTACGTGACCGGCACGCACAGCGTGAAGTTCGGATTCCAGGATTCGTGGGGCCTCTTCACCCACAACAACCGCGCGAATGCGGATCTGTATCAGAACTACTCAGGCGGCAGACCGTTCTCGGTGACGGTCCTTGACACGCCGATTTGGTCGGCGGAGCGGCTGCACGCGAGTCTCGGCCTCTATGGCCAGGACATCTGGACGCTGAAGCGCGCCACCTTCACCATCGGCGGACGCTGGGAGTACGTCAGCGAGGGCGTCGTAGGTCAGCCCGAGCAACGCGGCCGATTTGCGGACGTTCCCGCCTTCGGCGATTTCAACGTACCGGCGTGGAAGACATTTTCGCCGCGTCTTGGGGCAGTGGTCGACGTGTTCGGCACGGGCAAGACGGCCGTCCGCGTCGGGTACAACCGGTTCCAGGCTGCCGCGACCACGACGTTCGCGTCGCTGTTCAACCCGGCGCAGTATCTCAGCACGTTCACGGCGACATGGACCGATTCGAACGGGGATGACATAGCGCAGGGCGCGATCGGCTGCGTGTACCTCACGGCGGGATGCGAGATCAACTTCGCGTCGATTCCGGCAAATTTCGGCGTGGTGTCGCTGGCGCAATACGATCCGAACGTCAAGCGTCCGTACGTCGATCAGTACAACCTCGGCGCGACGCACGAACTGCTCCCCGGCGTCTCAGTCTCCGCGGACTGGTTCCACAATCTGAGCAAGCAGATCTGGGAGCAGAACAACATCCTGCGGCCCGGCACCTTCGCGAACGGCACCGTTACCAATTCCAGCTATCGCCCGGTCACGATCTTCAGTCCCATCGACGGGACGCCGATCACGATGTACGACCCGATCGACGCGACCGTGTCGCGTGCCGTGCAGAACGTCGTGACCAACGACCCGAACCTGTCGCAGGTCTACAACGCCTTCGAGTTCAATATGAACGCTCGGCTACCACAAGGGGTTCGAGTCTTCGGCGGCACGGCGACGGATCGCAGCGTCGCCAACACCTGCAGCGGGGCGGCGACGAACCCGAATTTCCTCGTGAACATCGGCGGGGTCAAGCACTGCGACGAGTCCACGAGTGGTATTCCCTGGCGGACCCAGTTCAAGCTGGCCGGCACGGTTCCGTTGCCGTGGCTCGGCGTCATCGTGAGCGGCTCGTATCAGGCGCTGCCGGGGTACATCCTTGGCGTGAGCGCGCTGACAGCGGGCGGCGCCGGCGCACCGAACTTCACCGACTTCAGCGGCCGGAGCGGCTACTGGCCCGTGAGCAGTTCGACGCGGTACACCGTCTGTCCGGGCAACTCAGCCTCTCAGGGGTGCGTCGTCGGCGCGCTGGTCGCACCGGGCCTCCTGACGCCGTTGAACGTGCCAATCGTGTCGCCGGACACGCAACTGACGCCGCGCATCAATCAGGTCGACTTCTCGATTGCGAAGCGCCTCACGATCGGACGCCTCCGGCTCAATCCGAAGGTCGATATCTTCAACCTGCTCAACTCGGATGACTACTTCACGGTTCGAAGCGGCGCCGGCGTCCCGTCCGCGTTCACGCCGACGGCAACCGCCGGCGTGTCGGCGGGAACGTACCTGCTGCCGGGCAGCATCATTCAGGGCCGGTTGCTTCGCCTTGGCGCAGTGATTAACTGGTAAGAGCGCGAGCGCCACAGGAAGAGCGCCGAGCGTGGTGCTATGTTGTTCGTATGGGCCGGGTACCCGCAGGCCTGAAGGCCTGCACTACGTCCGCCACGGTCGTAGTGCAGACTTTTAGATCTGCCATTGTCGTGGCGTGGCTGTTCATCGCGGCCGTTGCCACCGCACAGGATCGGATACGTCTCGATGGGAGCGGATCCGATCCGCGAGGCGTGCCCCATGGTGCTCGCGCAATCGTGCTCCTGTTCACCAGCACCGACTGTCCAATCTCCAACCGCTACGCACCGGAAGTGCGCCGACTGGCGGCGCGATTCGGGCCAGAAGGCGTGGTGTTCCGCCTGATCTACCCGAGTCCATCTGACGGGGCCGATTCGATCCGCGAACACATGGCCTCATTTGCGTACACCGGCACGGCGCACGCGTTTCGAGATCCGGACCAGGCGCTCGTGAGGCTCACAGGTGTGACTGTCACGCCGGAGGCGGTCGTATACTCCGGCGGCCGCATCGTGTATCGCGGCCGGATCGACGATCGGTACGTGGATCTGGGACGCGAGCGGCCGGCGCCGACCGTGCACGATCTGGCCGACAGTCTGACGGCCGTGCTCTCGGGCA